>CANLFK010000010.1 GCA_947489925.1 Candidatus Caenarcanales bacterium | reverse complement strand
TGTGGATTCCGACAAAAAAGACAAAAAACATAATTAATTGTCTGTTAATCCTCTTTTTCTTTTATTGGAGAGAGAGGGGATTTTAAAAGACATTAATAGTTTTTATTCTCACTTTAAACCAATTGACTTTAATTTATGATGAGCGTGGACTTGCAAATATTTCTGTAAAGTTTTTTTTGCAAACTCCAAAGCTGGCTTCTGATAATTAATTTCAAGGTTTTTAGTGAGAATTTCTTTTAGGTTTTGATTTTGCAATTCAGTAAATATTTTATAAATTCCGCCCAAAATTTTACTTGAATAAGTAGACATTACTAAATCAGAGGGGCAAGCACTGCACAAAATTCCCCCTTGTTCAAAATCAAAAAACAAATCATGAAATTTAGCTTCATTCTTGAGTAATGGACAATTACATTTTTCATGGTTTTGCTGACATAATTGCAAATTTGGCTCATAGCCCAGAAAATGACTTAAATTCCATAAAAAATACAAATTCAAAATTAAAGCTTTTTTTTCATAAACTTCAGCGGACATTTGATCGGCTTCTTCTAGACAAGTGTAAAATAAATCAAAAAGTTCTTGGCTATTATCTTCACCAGTATGCGAGCAAGCTTCTAAAAATTCTGCCCATTGCCAAGCATTTATTAATTTTTCATAATTTTGGCTAATTCCCTTGCAATGCCCAATAAACTCGCTTTGTTTAATGCTGTGAACATCGGATTTTTCGCTATAAGTAATCCAAAAATTATTTCGCACAAAAGCTTCAGAGCGACCACCCAGCCTACTACCCGAAAGCCTTAAAATGCCTAATTCCTTGGAATAAACCGTTAGAAGGCGATAACCATTTAATTTATTACTTTTAAGATTAATGGCTTCAATGCAAATTTCTCGTTTGATCATAGTTTTGAAGTATTTGAATAATTGATTCAGGTGATAATAATTTAATACATAAAGGCAAAGAACAAGACTGAGAGCGTTTATCCCACAAACAAGGCTGACATAATAAATTATCGACTTTTATTATTTTATATTTTACTTGTTCCTCCGAAATTAATTTGGCTGAATCAGTTGGCCCAAATAAAGCTAAAGTATTGGCATTAATCGATAAACTTAAGTGCATAGGAGCGGAATCAGCACAAATAAAAACTTCGCTATTTTTGATTAAATGAGCCAATTGCTTTAAATCAGTCTTTTGATGACTTAAATTAATTAGATTTTCGGTTTTTATTTTTAAGTTAGCCCAAATCTCATCTAAGGCTTTTTGATCGTCTGGACCACCAATAAAAACTAATTTATACTTTTGCAAAGCTGGAATCTGACTAAATTCAAAAATAAAATCTGTCCAAAAATCTGGTTCTGGTGATTTAATAATATTTTTTTGCAGACTTAAAGCACTGACACCAGGATGAATTAAAAAATATTTTTGGTCTAAACTAATTGTTGAATCAAGAGATTTAAATTCTTTATTTAATAATTCAGTAAATTTTGGCTTTAAATCAAGAGAGCTTAAATTTTTATTAATTAAAGGTTTTATTAAATCAGCTAGCATGCAAGTTGTAAATTGATTTTTATTTAATTTAATGCTCTCAGTCAGCAAAAAAGAAGTTTTACTTTTAAAGCCAATTCGTCTTTTGACACCGCTTAAAAATAATAAAATACTAATCAAAGGCGAACTACCGCTTGAAATGACAATGTCATGATTTTTTATTATTTTCAGTAAATTAAAGATTTGAAAAATGGCAAATTTATTTTTAAAGTCAAAACATTTTACTTCCTGCACGCAATCAGCTTTTTCAAATAATTCTTGGCTACCAGCAAAAGCTCTTTTTTCGGTTAAAAGATTTATATCATGGGTTAAGCCTAATTCTTGGTGCAAAATTTTAAGCACTGGACTTAATAAAATAATGTCTCCTAGCCCGCCTGCATGAATAAAAAGTAATTGTTTTTTTGAGCTTTTCATAAACTATCTAATTGAAATTGCACATTTTTTAAAAAGCGGGGAATTCTATTATTTGGCTGACTGGCTGGCTGAATTGCATAATTTTCAATGACATCTAAATTTATCGGCAAATTATAAAACTTTACAATTTCTTTCAGTTCAAGCATATTTTTATAATCATCAGAATCTTCTTGCACTAAAACGACACCAGGCTTTGGAGCAGATTCATCATCATCACCTCGATAATCATCATAAATTTTATAAGTTAATGCATCAGTAAAAGCTTGCCGCCAATTATCCGCATAATCAATTTTCCATAAAGTATTACCAGACATACAATCGACAATAATATTTTTTTGTATTCGAGCATAAGACCGACCTTTTTTTCGGCAAAATTTTTCAATATAATAATTAATTTCTTCTTTATGAAAAACTTCGGCAGAATAACTCGAATTATCTTCACTATTAGACAATTCATCAGTATAAAAGGGATTTCCCCAACATAATTCTTGCGATAATCCAGTAAAAGCTAAAATAACAATTAAAAGTAAAATAAATTGATTTGACAAGTCTTTACCTACGAAACATTTAATTATTTTTAATTTTACGAGAATTAACTAAATTATTCTTGTTCAGCCGCAGAAATATCAAAATTATTCATGCAATCTGCAAATTCCATCATATCATCAATTTCTTTAAGCTCTAATTCCATGATACAAATTCTTTCTTCTAAAAAGTCTCTGTATTGATACAAATCATTTAATTGTTCAGCAAGAAATCTAAATTTATCGCTTAATCTCATAATTACAACTCAAAGATTTACTTAGTAAAATAAGTATTCGGATTAAAAACTTTATTTTTTAGGTCTAGTTAAGTTAAATTAGAGTTTTACCGCTGTTTAAAAGGGGCTTTAATTACCATGAATAAATATCATTTATATAATACATTTGCCATTGGAGTGCTGTTCTTGTGTAATTCTGCTAAGGCTGAAGAGCAACAAATGGATAATAGTTTTAATTATTCACCTTATCTGGAAAGTAGCAATCAAGTTACAAATGAGCAATTACCCATCAATAATAATTCAAACAATCAAGCTAATTATTATAATACAGTGCCAGTTAAACCACTTGAAGCCAGTGTTACCACCAATACAACACCTATTTCTTCAAGCCCTAACCCTGATAATAAAGTTAAGCCTTTGCAAAAAGTTAGTGATTGGGTTAATAGCAAAAGAAAATATAATCAAACGGGTAAACCCGAAGTGGATTTAGCTAATCAGCGGATTAGGGCAGGAAAAGCCAGATTAAGAGCCGTAAAAGCCAAAGAAAAGCTTGATAAATTTATTACTCAATCTCAATCTGATATAGAAAGATTAACAAAAGAAGCTCAAACTGCTGAATCAGAAGCCGCTCTCATTGAAAATCAAATGCGTTTTCAAGAAAGTAATAATCAATTACCAAATCCTTAGACATTATTTAGTTTTCTTCAGACAATTTAAGTTTTAAAGCTTCAATATCGATTCTTTCCAGATTTAAGTTTATTTCAATGGGTTTAGTATTCCAAATATCTTCACAATACTCTTTAATTGTACGATCTGAAGAGAATTTGCCAATACGAGCTACATTGAGCATAGACATTTTTAACCATTTTTCTTTATTCAAATAAGTTTCAACCACTCTCTGATGGCAATTAGCATAATCTTCAAAGTCAGCCAAAAGCATATATTCATCATGGTATAAAAGAGAATCAGTCAAAGGTTTAAATAATTCTGGATTCTCTGGACTGAATGCTCCACTATTAATACGGTCAATTACTTCTCTGATAGACAAACTCGAATTATATAAATCAATTGGATTATAACCCTGTTTTTTGCGTTCAGAAACTTGCTCTTCATTTAAACCAAATAAAAAGAAGTTCTCTTCTCCGACACATTCACGGATTTCAATATTAGCACCATCTAAAGTACCAATTGTTAAAGCTCCAGACATAGCAAATTTCATATTTCCAGTTCCAGACGCTTCTTTGCCAGCTGTAGAAATTTGTTCAGATAAATCAGCCGCTGGATAAACGAATTCGCCCAAAGAAACTCTAAAATTAGGCAAGAAAACAACTTTAATTAAATCACCAACTTCGGGATCATTATTAACAATTTTGGCAATTGAATTGATCAGTTTGATAATTAATTTGGCATTATAATAACCGGGTGCTGATTTTCCACCAAAGATAAAAGTTCTTGGCACTTTGATTTCGTCTTTGCGACCAGCTTTAATTACATTATACAAATGCACAATATGCAAAGCACTCAATAATTGTCTTTTATACTCATGAATTCGCTTAACCTGAATATCAAAAAGTGAATCTGGATTAATTGTAATATCTAATTCTTGTTTAATATATTTAGCTAAATCTTTTTTATTTTCTAATTTAATTTCTAACCAAGCGTCCTGAAAGGATTTTTCATGTGTAAAATTTTCAATTTGCTTTAATTCATCTAAATTAGTAATCCAGCTATCACCTAAGCGGGAATTTAATAATTTAGCCAATCTCGGATTACTTTGTAGCATCCATCTACGAGGAGTTACACCATTAGTTTTATTAACAAATTTATCTGGATATAATTCATTGAACTCTGGCATTACACGGGCTTTTAGTAAATCAGTATGTAATTGTGCCACTCCATTTACTTTATGACTTCCAACACAAGCTAAATTAGCCATTCTAATTTGTTTTTCTGCACCTTCTTCAATTAAAGAAAGTTTGCTTAATTTTTCTTGATCATTTGGAAATTTAAGATTTATTTCAGTTAAAAACCTTGTATTAATTTCATAAATCAATTCTAAATGTCTTGGAAAAAGCCTTTGGAAAAGCGATATATTCCATTTTTCGAGTGCTTCTGGCAATAAAGTATGATTTGTATAAGCAAAAGTCTTTTTGGTAATTTCCCAAGCTTTATCCCAAGGCATATTATGTTCATCAATTAATAGCCTCATTAATTCAGGTATACTAATAGATGGATGTGTGTCATTTAACTGAATAGCGGCTTTATCTGCCAAATTATCTAAATTACGATTATTAGCCAAATGCTGCCTGATAATATCTTGTAATGAGCAAGTTACAAAAAAGTATTGTTGTTTTAATCTTAATTCTTTGCCTTGCGGTAAATTATCATTTGGATATAAAACCTTAGAAATATTTTCTGAATACATTTTATCGCTAACGGCTCTTGTATAATCTCCCGCATTGAAAATTTCAAAATTAAAATCCTCACTAGCTTTTGCACTCCACAGCCTTAAAGTATTTACAGTATTGTTTTTATAACCTGGTATTGGCATATCATATGGCGTGCCAACAATCATTCTATCTGGAATCCACTCAGATTTAATAGTATTGTCTGCATTAAAGGTCTGACGGGTATATCCACCAAATTTAACTTGAACTCTTAACTCTGGACGGATAATTTCCCACGGATTACTTAACATTAGCCAATGATCTGGCTTTTCAATTTGCCAACCATCTTTAATTGCTTGTTCAAAAATACCAAATTCATATCTAATTCCATAACCAATGGCTGGTATTTGCAAAGTACTTAGTGAATCTAAAAAGCAAGCTGCCAATCGTCCCAAGCCGCCATTTCCTAAGCCAGGTTCGGGTTCTTGCTCAATTAAATCGTCTAATGAGGTTAGCGAAGCTTCTTTGACAATTCTATGAGCTTTGTCATATAAACCTAAATTAATTAAATTATTTTGTAATTGCCTACCAATCAAAAATTCAGCTGATAAATAATAAACACTTTTAACATTTTCATTAATATAAGTTTGTTTTGTCCTAATCCAGCGGTGAACTAAACGATCACGGACAGTATAAGATAAAGCCATATATAAATCATATGGGGTCGCTGTATATTCATCTTTGGCAAGCAAATAATACAAATTGTCCAAAAATGCCCTTTTTAAAGTTCCAATATCCATTCCAATTCGGTCATCTTCAACCAAAATTAAAGGCTCATGAGAATAATGTGTATGCTTTTTGGGAGAATTAAACTGCATAAATAATAGAAAACCCTAGAATAAAGTATGAATGTACTATTAATTCCCAATAATTAGGAAAAACTAATCTTAAATTTTCAAATACTTGATTAAAATCCCTTCTTTCTATCAGATTTATTTTTTGTGCATAGATATTAAAGTCGCCAAGGTTTCTTTCATTTTTTTGCGATGTATTACTAAGTCTATTTGTCCATGTTCTAACAAATATTCAGAAGTTTGAAAGCCTTTTGGTAATTTTTGTCTAATGGTTTCTTCAATCACTCTTGGGCCAGCAAAACCAATTTTAGCTTTTGGTTCAGCAATAATAATATCTCCCAGCATAGCAAAACTAGCACTAACACCTCCATATGTTGGATCTGCTAATACTGAAACAAATAATATTTTATGCTCTCTCAGTTTGGTTAAAGCGGCTGAAGTTTTTGCCATTTGCATTAAACTCAATAAACCTTCATGCATTCTTGCACCGCCAGAGCTTGAAACTAAAACTAAAGGAGTTTGTCTTTTAAGTGCTTCTTCTGCCAAACGAGCAATTCTTTCACCCACTACCGATCCCATACTACCACCCAAAAAATTAAATTCCATAATGCCCAAAGCCATTTCCAAATTATTAATTTTGCCAAAGCCAGTTATAATTGCTTCAGTACAACCAGAGCGACTTTTTGCCGCTTTAATACTTTCGGTATAAGGTTTTAAATCAGTAAAATTTAAAGGATCTGAAGCAATAATATTTTCATTAATTTCTTGCCAAGTATTAATATCAACTAATTGTCCAATTCTGGTTGCAGAGTCTATGCGAAAATGATGCTCACATTTAGGACAAATCATTAAGTTTCCTTTCAAGTCAGCATTATAAATTGTTGTTTTACAAGCCGAACATTGTGTCCATAAATCTGATAATTCCTTATCGGAAAGACCTTCTGGTGAAAGAGTATTAGACTTTTTTTGTTTGAATTTGAATAAATCTTTGAGTTTCATATTTTGATTTTTTATTAATTATGCTAGTATTTTAGCTCAAATTAGATATTGGGCCATTACCTCAGTTGGATAGAGGACCCGGCTACGAACCGGGGTGTCGGGAGTTCGAATCTCTCATGGCTCAAATTATAAAACTTTCAGCTTTTTTTTGTTTTTGGTTATTAATTATGAATGATAATTTTGTGCATACAGATTCAGTTTCAATAGTAACAATAATCTCTTTAATTGTTTATTTGGTGCTTAGCATTAATGTTGGCAGAGCCAGAGCCAAATATAAAGTTGCTCCGCCAGCCACCACTGGAAACCCAGACTTTGAGAGATATTATCGTGTTCAGCAAAATACAGTTGAGCAAATCATTTTATTTTTGCCCTCTCTTTGGCTTTTTGCTATGCTTGTCAGTCCTCTTTGGGCAAGCATTATTGGGGCTTTTTGGCCAATTGGTAGAATAGTATATGCCCTTGGTTATTATAAAAAACCAGAATTAAGATTTGCTGGCTTTGGCTTAACTGTTTTACCGAGTGTAATTTTGTTAATTGGCTCTTTGATTGGTGTAATTATTCGTTTAGTTAATAATTAGTTTCTGACTACGGTACAAAACTCTGAAATAACTAATTGAGAGAGTCTTTTTACTAAAGAATTTTGCTTTAAAACCCCCAACCCCCTGAAATGGGGCTTTTAGACAGGAAAGTTGAATATTAAAACTTCATTTAAATAAACAAAAGATAATTATTGAGAGCCCCTTTTCAGGGGGTCGCCGTAAGGCTGGGGTTATTTTCTTAATTCTTTAGCATTTGTATTTTTGTACCGTAGTCAGAATTAGTTTTTAAATTTTCAGCTTTCAATATTTTTCAGACAGCTTCTGAATGGCGGGTTTTGGGTATTTTATTTGGTTTTTATTATGGCGACAAAATATGCTAAAATTCGTTTAAAGTTTAATTGAAATAAATATAAATAAACTATGATAAGTGCGGAAGAAATTGAAGCTATTTTAACTGAAAAACTAAAAGCAGTAGAAATCAAAATTACTGATGATGGTCATTTGCATTTGGGGCACAGACCAGATAATCCAGCTTATTATACCATCGAGATAGCCTCTCCTCTTTTTAAAGGCAAAACTTTGATTCAACAGCATAAAATGGTTTATGATTCTCTGAAAGATGAAATGCAAGAAAAAATACATGCTTTAAGCTTAAAAACAAAAGCGGTTTGAATATTGTAACTTTTGAATAATTACTTTCACAAAATCAGTTTTTTCTTTTCAGAGTTATTCGCTTTTGGACTTAAAGAAGCGAGAGCTTGTATTTTTGCAGGTTCTTTCTTTGTGCTTTTATTTTTATCAAATCATATACCGCTTTTTGGCTTACCTCGATATGACTTTCTTTTCATTGCTTCGGTTTTAATTCAAATTATTTTATACTTAAGCAAAATTGAAACCAAAGATGAAATTAAAGTAATTTGTCTTTTTCATTTTATTGGTTTATTACTTGAATTGTACAAAACTCATCCGCTCATCGGCTCTTGGAGCTACCCTGAGTTTTCATATTTGCGTATTGGAAGCGTACCTTTATACAGCGGCTTTATGTATGCGGCAGTTGGCAGTTATATTTGTCAAGCTTGGCGTATTTTTGATCTAAGTTTGAATGATAATAAACATTATAAAAAAAGTATTATTTTGTGCATTTTGATTTATTTAAATTTCTTCACTAATCACTTTATTCCAGATTTGAGGTTTTTTCTAATCAGCGGAGTAATTATATTATTTTGGAAAATTAAAGTTTATTTTACGGTTACAGAGAAGGTTTATTATATGCCAGTAAGTATTTCTTTTTTGCTAATAGCTTTTTTCATTTGGTTAGCAGAAAATATTTGTACTTTTTATGGTGCTTGGAAATATAGTTATCAGCTCACGAACTGGGAAGTTGTTTCCTTGCATAAAATTACTTCTTGGTTTTTATTAGTCATAATTAGTTTCATAATCGTCTCAAATTTGAAATATTCAAAAAAGCAATTAAGCTTAGACAAAAAATGATATAATTCAGTGCAAAATTTAATTTAATATTATGAATTTCTGGTCTAAATTAATACCATCAAAAGAGAGAACTACTAAATATTGGCCTGGTTTAATTAATGCTTATCGGGACTTGCTTGACATAGATAATAAAACACACATTATTAGCTTGGCTGAAGGAAATACGCCTTTAATACCAGCCCCAGCTATTGCCCAAGCTTGCGGAATTATTGGTTTAAGCGTTTATATTAAATTTGAAGGTGCTAATCCGAGCGGTAGTTTTAAAGATCGTGGTATGACCATGGCTGTTACAAAAGCAATTTCCAAAGGTTTAAGAACTATGGTTTGTGCTTCAACTGGTAATACTTCGGCATCAGCGGCGGCTTATACGGCTTGTGCAAGGGCAAATGGTTATAGCGATGCAAAATGTATAGTTTTAGTACCAGATGGTTATATTGCGATGGGGAAACTATCTCAAGCTATAATTTATGGCTCTCAGGTAGTGCAAATTGCTGGTAATTTTGATCAAGCTTTAAATATTGTCCGTGAATTAGCTGATAAATACCCTATTGCTTTAGTTAATTCAGTTAATCCAGACCGCATTGAAGGACAGAAAACAGCCGCTTTTGAAATTTGTGATCAATTAGACGGCAGAGCACCAGATATTTTATGTATACCAGTTGGGAATGCGGGCAATATTACTGCTTATTGGGCTGGTTTTAAACAATATGCCGCTTTAGGATTAGTAAAAAATCAACCTAAAATGATGGGTTTTCAGGCGGCTGGAGCAGCTCCAATTGTTTTGGGTCACCCTGTAGAAAATCCTGAAACAATAGCAACTGCCATCAGAATTGGAAATCCAGCTAGTTGGAAAATGGCTAAAGAAGCAGTTGAACAATCATTTGGCTTAATTGATTCGGTTACAGACGCTGAAATTATTGAAGCCTATAAATTAATTCATTCAGCTCAAGGTATTTGTTGCGAGCCAGCTAGTGCCGCTTCAGTTGCTGGTTTAATTAAAGCTTCTAAGCAAGGCAAAATAGAAAGAGAGTCTACGGTAGTTTGTGTTTTAACTGGTCATGGACTAAAAGATTCTCAAACAGCTTTAGATGTATCTGAATTTAAACCAATTAGAACTTCTGCTACTGAGTCAGCGGTTGCCCAAGCTTTGAATTTATAGCTTATAAAAACTCAATCTTCTTCTTTTGCATTTTTAATTGGTACTTTTGTGAATAAAGTTCTTATCAAGGTTTTATTTCTCAAGGAAGATTCAAAACCAGCTGATATTCGGTCAATTCTTTGCAAACTTGCTCTGGCTAAAGTCGGAACATCTTTGTTAGGATCAGGGCTTTGTAATTTATTCATAATTATTTTGGCTTCTTTGGCAGTGTCCGAAAATACCTTTAAATCAGCTTTCAATTCAGCAGGGCTAACAGTTGAGCTAATTGCTTCCAAATTATTAGAAGTCTTTTTTAAAGATCTAGATATTTCCTTTAAATCGGCTGGGCTTATTGCATCAGTTCTTTGTTGGATACTAGAACTTAAACTATTTAATTGTCCTATGATTTTTTGAATTTGTGGACCATTAACTCTAACTATTTCTTTAGTTTGACGGGAAGTTTGTTCAATTGAGTGAGCTGAATTTTTTAAATCAGATGCAATTCCTTTAACCGTTCCATCTCGAGCTACTTTTCCAATTTCTTTGAATAAAGGATTAATTTCATTAACTGACAATTCCAAACTGCCCAAAATACTTTCCATTTTTTTCATAACTCCACTTAAATCATTTAAAGCATCTTCAGCCTGAAATAAAAAGTCTTGCATTCCGGGTGCGGCTTGACCAATGATAGTCGTTTCTCCCGCAATAATTTCATTGGAGGGAGCGGTATTTGGCACAATGAAAATTTGATATTCTGACGCAATGGTCGAACTAGGAATAATTAAAAACTTGTCTCCTTCATGAATTTTGACTTCTTTTTTATTGATTAAAATTTCGGTTAAAATGCCACTTGAAGTTACCGAAAAAGACTTAACCTTTCCGCACTCAAAGCCAGCATATTCGACAGGAGAGCCAATTGATAAACCATGTACATTAGGAAATAATACTTTAAAAGAGCGATCTTTTCTAAATGGACTGCCTTTAATCCAAACTACAAAGGAAAGTGTTATAACAAAAAAAAGTATTACTAATGCTCCAACCTTGGCTTCTTCTTTCATTATTTATTAATCTTCTTCCGTATCAACCATCACAAAATCTTCCCAAGAATTTAAAGCTTTACGACGCTCTACCGCTTCTTGCATTAATTCTTCTTTATTATCTAATGGCTCATTTAAAGGCTTTAAAATCACCTTTTTATTAGTACCCAAGCAAAGTTCTATTTCATATGATTTTTTTTCTTCTAAAGATTCAAAGTTATAATTTATCTTTAAATATTCTAAAGAGTTTACATTAATATGAATGCGTCTATTGAAGAATAAAGAGGCTTCAGTTTCATCTTCAAAAATTTCGACTATAAATCCTTCACGGCTAAAGGTTTGTTTTCCTTCAATGAATTCTGAATATTCAACATAATCTAAAGCCTGTAAAATACGGAATATATCTCTTTTATTGAAAATCACACCCCTATCTACAATACAAGGCGGTAAATTAAATTCATTAGATGATGATTGCATATTTTTTTAATTCACTTTATTTGAATTTTATCATAAGCTAAAATAACTGACTAAATTAATAAATATCTTAAAAAAAGTAAATTTTCAAACAAATAAATTAATGAAAAACCAAGCTGAAAAATCACAAAAAATACTTGATTTACTAAAAACTGTTGCTTATTTGCGTTCACCAGAAGGCTGTCCGTGGGATCAAAAACAAACTAATGAATCTTTAAAAAAATATTTAGTTGAAGAAACATATGAGGTTTTAGCCGAAATTGACAATAATTCAGTTGATGGTCTCAAAGAAGAATTAGGCGATTTATTATTTCAGATTTGTTTGCACGCTCAAATTCAGGAAGAAAAAGGCAACTTTGATATTAGTGATATTGCCGAAAAATTAAACAAAAAAATGATTTCTCGTCATCCACATGTCTTTGAAAAAGATTATGAATCTAAAAAAATAAATAATTCAGAGCAAGTTGTAGACCAATGGGAAAAAATTAAAGCCGCCGAAAAATCACCAAATACCTCACCTTTTGAAAGTATTCCAGCTCATTTACCTGCTTTAATGAGAGGCTTAAAAATTTTAAAAAAAGCTGACAAATTAAATTTAAAACTAAATGAAAATAAATTTAATAATTCTGATTTAACCGCAGAAGAAGAGCTAGCTGACTCATTAGTCAAAATTATACTTAAAGCAAAAGAATTAAATTTAGATCCAGAAGAGGTGTTAAGGCAAAGAATTGCTAAAATACAAGAACAATTTGAAAACCAATTAATTGGAGAATAAAAAAAATGAATGCACCAAATAAAGAAAGACTTTTCAATTCCGTTTGCTTAGTAGGCAGAGCTGGACAAGATACTGAAATAAAATATTTTGAAAGCGGCACCGCTAAAGCTGAAGTAAATATCGCCATTAATCGAGGAAAAAACAAAGAAGGCACTGATATTACCGATTGGTTTAAAATTGTTTTTTGGGGTCGTCAAGCTGAAATTGCAGGCGAATATGTCAAAAAAGGTACAATGATCGGTATTGATGGCACTATTGAATCCAATAATTGGGTTGATGAAAGTAGCGGAGAAGAAAGAAGTATGTTTTTTGTTAAAGCCAATACTTTGCGTTTAATCAGCACTAAAAGAGAATCCTAACTATTTATTTCTAACTAAGTCTAATATCAATAAAATGCAAAACTCAACTGAATATAATTTAAATACGGTCGAAGAAGCTATCTTGGCTATCAAAGAAGGAAAAGCAGTCATTGTGGCTGATAATGAAGACCGTGAAAATGAAGGTGATTTAGTTTGTGCTGGTGAAAAAATAACTCCAGCCTTGATTAATTTTATGGCAACTGAAGCTCGAGGACTGATTTGTATGCCAGTTTCGGTTGAAATTGCCAAGAAATTAGACTTTGAATTAATGACTTATAAAACGACAGACTCGAAAGAAACAGCTTTTACAGTTTCAATTGATGGAAGCCCCGAAAATGGCGTTAGTACTGGTATTTCTGCTGAAGATAGAGCTAATACCATTTTAATGTGTACTAAACCTGAAACTACCGCTAATTGCTTTCGCAGACCAGGACATATTTTTCCTTTGATTGCCAAAGATGGTGGCGTGCTCAAAAGAAATGGACAAACTGAAGCTTCAGTTGATTTAGCCATATTAGCAGGTTTAAAAGCGGTTGGCGTTATTTGTGAAATTTTAAATCCAGATGGCACAATGGCTAGAAGACCAGAATTAATGGAATTTAGGAAAAAATTTAATATTCCTTTTATTACGGTTGAACAAATTATTGAATATCGTTTAAAGACTGAATTAGCCATTAAAAGAGAAGCTGAAGCAAAATTGCCAACCAAATTTGGAGAGTTTTCAGTTTATGCTTTCAATGAATTAATCAGCAAAAAAGAGCATTTGGCTTTATGTTATGGTGATTGGAAATCCGAAAAAAGTGTTTTAGTCCGTTCTCATAGCGAATGTTTGACTGGTGATGCTTTGGGAAGTTTGCGTTGTGATTGTAATTCTCAGCTACAAGAATCAATGAGAAAAATTGCTGAAAACGGCTCTGGAGTTTTAATTTACCTAAAACAAGAAGGGCGAGGCATTGGTTTAACTAATAAAATCAAAGCTTATGCCTTACAAGATAATAAAGGACTAGACACCTTTGAAGCGAATCGTGCCTTGGGCTTTGCGGATGATATAAGGGAAGATTGGGTTGGCTCGCATATATTAAAGGATTTGGGAATTACAAATATAAAGTTAATGACTAATAATCCAAGTAAAATCAAAGACTTTGAAAAATTTGGAATAACTGTCTCGGAGAGAATACCGCTTATTTGCATTAATGAAGAAAATAAAGACTATTTGGAAGCCAAGCGAGTTCAGCATAATCATTTAATTGTTTAAATTTGTTTTGTTGTAATTTACTAAAAGGGAATATTAATAAAAAAGTGATTTATCTCCAGCTTTATGAACGACAACGAAGAAACAATAGAAATCATTAGTAAAATTGAGTATAAAGATTTTATTCGGGCTAGAAGGTATATTACCTCTCAGTTTCTTTTTGTTAAAATATATTTATTTGCTCCAGTGATTTACTTTATATTTGTATTAATTACTTGCCCAGCTAGAAATTTAAGCTGTTTTTCACTTGCTATTAATAATTTGCTCGGTTTATCATCATTTTTTATCCTGCCAATAATAGTCTTTCTTTGTGATATCGGCTTAAAAAAATACTTTGACTCCAGTAAAAGATTTCAACAAGAAGGAAGTCTAAGCTTTAATTTTGAAGGAGTTAAATCATTTTCAGATAATTATTTTAACTTTGTAAAATGGGCTGATATTTATGAAGTAAAAGAATACAAAGAAGATTTATCAATTTTTATTTCGACGATTGAATGTCATATAATTCCCAAAAGGTTTTTCAAATCAGCAGAAGACTTGCAAAAAGTAAAAGAAATTATTAAGCAAAAAGTTGATCCAAAAAAAATTAAATTATTAAAAAACTAAAAATTAAAATCAAGATTAATATTTATGAAAATAGCTTAGTTATTCAAATTAAGGAGAAAATAATAATTTATGTTTTTAGATTATACAACTTTAGAAAATGCAATTATACGATTGGAAGAAGGACTTAAGACTTATGAAAAATACAAAAAAGATGAAGAATTAAAAGAAACGGTTAGAGATTCACTAGTAAAACGCTTTGAATTTACTTTTGAGCATTCTTTAAAAATGATGGCTAGAAATTTAAAAGAACAAGGCTTTGATGAAAATGATTTAGAACCAAGAAAACAACTTTTAAGAACAGCCAGAGATCAAGAGCTTATCAAGAGTTTTGAACAGTGGAATAAGTATATAAAAAGTAGAAATATTACCTCTCATGAATATCAAGAAAACTCTGTCGCTGATCAAGAATATATTGATTTAGTTATTGATTTTTATACCGAAGTTAAAATTCTTTTGAAAAATATGAAGGAAATAGAATTATGAAAGAAACTGCTCTAAACATTAAGCCTGAACATTTGGAAATAGTAAAAGAAATACTTTTTAAATTTATTCCAGATATTGAAGTTTGGGCTTTCGGCTCAAGAGTTAAGTTTAATAATAAAGAATTTTCTGATTTAGATTTAGTAATAGTAGGAGAAACAAAACAATCATTAGCAATAATGGCAGACCTTGAAGAAGCTTTTAAAGAAAGTGATTTGCCTTTTAAAGTAGATATTTTGGATTATTATAATATTTCGGATCACTTAAAAAAAGAAATAAATAAAACTTATTTTCCCTTTAATAAAAATTTATTTCCCCGCTAATTTATCGGTAATTGCGAAAAAAGTTAAATTATTAAATTCTTGACAATTATTTCCCAAAGATTATTTTCAGGATTTTCATATTTTGCAATTATTTTATAGCCTTCGGTTTCCAAACTTTTAATAACGCTTTCACGATTTTCCAGAGAGTCCAAAATAATTTTTAAGTCTTTGTCTTTGGGCATTTTTTCTAATTTGATTTTGGCTTTCACAAAGTTAAGCGGACATTTTATACCAATTAAATTCAATTCTTCCATTATTTCAAATTTGCCCGATGAATTTATGAGTTTGCGGTATTACTCTGATATTCGGGCTTTTTAATTGATTTATACCCATAGCTTGCCAATTTAAAATTTGTTTAGGACTAGGAATTAAGCTTAAATCTGATGAAGTAACTGGCTGTAAAACTAAAGTGCAATTTTCAATCGAATTTTTCATCAAATCAAAGCTCTGCTCTAGATCATGCTTAGTCGTTTGCGAAGTTAAAACCATTTTGGCATAAGCTTTTTTATTATATTTTTTAATTAATTCAATAAATTTACAATGCTGCTCCCAAAGAGGTTTTTCACCAGTCGAAGAAGGCAATTTCAAATCAAAAGAAATAATATCTAAATTGTTAATTAATTGTTCTAGCTCTTCAAAACGATGTCCACCAGTTTCTAAATAAATTAAAAGAGAGCTATTTTTTTTTAAATCAATAATAAAATCTTTAATAAAATTAGCCTGTAAAAGAGGCTCTCCACCCGTTAAACTAATACTGTGATGTTTAAAATCTTTTTCTAAAGAATAAATTGATTCAAGTAAAAAATCAAAACTCAATGGATTTTTAAATTCCTCAAAATCTCGTTTGCCAGCAGTTTTTTCAATTTTTGCGAAAGAATTTTGTTTTATATTTAAACTATTTGGCGTATCGCACCACTGACAACGCAAATCACAACCCGAAAACCTCAAAAAAATCTGCCTTAAACCAACCCAAAGACCTTCACCCTGAATACCTGAAAATAATTCCGAAATATAAGCTTTTTTGTTTTCACTTGTGTGCATGACTATCATGATGACCTGAAGAGTGAGAACAAGCTGTCGCTATATAAATGGTTGTCAGCATTGCAAAAATGAAAGCTTGTAATATTCCGACAAAAAACTCAAAGACTAATGCCAAAACAGGCACCATAAAAGGCGAAAGCTTAATGACTGTCATTAATAACATATCCCCTGCAAAAGTATTAGCAAAAAGTCGCAAAGACAAAGTCAAAGGCCTAATCAATAAATCTAACCACTCAATGGCAGCCGTTATAATTCCTAATGGATTGAATTTTATTTTTTTATTATGATCTATCGAAAAACCAAAATAAGGTAGCCAATAACTTAAACCCGAACTAGCTGTCCCCGCCCACAAATAAGCAATCAAAGCAATTACTGCTAATCCTAAAGTTACATTAATATCATTAGTTGGTGGCAATAGCTCTAACTTTTCACCATTTGGCAAAATTGGCCAACCCGGAATCAAGATAATGAATTTCCAAATGGGCAATAAACCAAACCAATAAGCAATTAAAACAAAAACAAATAAACTACCAATTAAAGGAATAAATCTTTGAGCTTGCCATTTTATTTGCGAATTAATTTGCTTTTCCCAAATATCATAAATACTTTCAAAAATAAATTGCACTTTCCCCATTTTGCCAGCTTCTGAAGTTAATTTATTCCTAAACAGAACTGTAACCACCAGAATAGAAAGCATAATTGCCCAAATCTCTAGCAAAGTGTCCCAGTGAATAATTAAATTTTCATTATTAAATAAAAACTTCTCTAAATGGGTAGAACTCATGAGCTTTATTTTTTCATTTGAGCAGCAACTTCTTCCGCAAAATTCACTTCTTCTTTCTCAATTCCTTCGCCTAAATTGAAACGAGCAAATTTTACAACTGAAGCTTTTTCCACTTCTAAAAACTCTTTAATTTTTTGGCTTGGATTTTTAATATAAGGTTGTTCAAGTAAAACTTTTTCCATTAAAGCTTTTTCCACTCGCCCAGTAACAATCTTTTCAGCTATTTCTTTTGGCTTATTAACTAAATCTTCTTTACCTAATTCAATTCTTTTTTCATTTTCAATTGTTTCAGCTGGTATTTCAGTTCTGTCTAAAAACTCTGGAGCTGGCTGAACTGCTGCAATATGCATGGCTATATCTTTGCCCAATTGCTCAGAAGAAGTTTTTAAATTTACTAAAACTGCAATTCTTGAACCAACTGGATGAGTATAAGCACCTATTAATTCACCACTTTGAGCTTTATAAAAAACGAATCTTCTCAGATCAAGCTTTTCGCCAATTTCAGCTGTTTTTAAAGCAATAAAATCTGAAACAGTTTCTCCACTTTTTACCTTTAAAGATTTCAAAGTTTCCAAGTCAACTGCTTCACTACTTAAAGCCAAATCAGCTATTTCAGCTAATAAATTAACAAATTTTTCATTCTTTGCCACAAAATCAGTTTGACTATTTAGCTCAAGTAAAACGCCTTTTTGTCCATCATTACTGATTTTAGCAATTACTGAACCTTCAGCCGCTATTTTTCCAGACTTTTTGGAAGCCGAAGCAATTCCCTTTTGTCTTAAAATTTCAATAGCTTTGCTGACATCACCTTCAGATTCTTGTAAAGCTTTTTTGCAATCTACTAATCCAGCTCCTGTTCTTTCTCTTAATTCAGAGATTAAAGAACTTGAAATTATTGTGGCAGTCATTATTTATTCCCTTTTTATTTGCTTTCAGTATTATTTTGTTTTTCTTCTTTTACTTCTTGTTTTGGTTGAATCGGAGCTGGTTTTCTAGTTTGAAGTCTATTATTATTGTTATTATTAACAGCTGGATTTCTACGAGATGGACCTTGTGTAATTGAAGATTGTTTTTGAACCTGAGCTTGTTTGCCTTTTTCCATAAAACCAATCAATTCATCCATTATCAATCTTAATGAACGAAGAGAGCTAGTATTACAAGGAATTATTAAATCAAAAGTATCTGGTGCAAAACTACAATTAGTGTCAGCAATAGCAATAATTGTCAAATTGCGACTTTTCTTGAAAGCTTCAAGCGTTGCATTTATATCATGAACTGGGTCTATAATCACAATAGCATGCATGGCCCCTTTGATTTTTTTCAGACCGCCTAAGTTTTTCCGTAATTTTTTTAATTTTTTACCCAAAAAGCTTTTTTCTTTGGCTGGAATTGATTCCATTAAGCCAGTTGTTTCCATGCTTTCAAGTTCACGCAAATAATTAATACGATTACGAGTAACTGGATTAGTTAAAGTTCCACCTAACCATCTGCTGGTAATATTATGCAAATCATATTTCTCTGAATATTCCTGCAAAACCGTAGAGACGGCTCTTTCATTAGTTCCAACAAAGACAATATTTTTATCTTCACCGACTAATTTTTCTAAGACTAAGCCAACTTCTTGAATTTTACGCCAAGTTAGGTTTAAGTCAATTAATTGCATTCCAGTTTGACTAACTCCAAAAACAAATTCATCCATTTTTGGGCTTCTCTTACTGGTTGGTTGCCCGTAATGAACACCAGCTTCCAAAAAGAGTTTGGCTTTTTCGCCATCTAATTCCTGAAAAATATTTTCTTTTTCTAAGGTCAAATTCATAATTTATTAAAAAAACTAAAATTTAGATATTTACTGCCTAAAAGTATATATGATAAACACCCAAAAAAGCCAAATCTAAAACTAAATCCCTAAAAGTTTTTATAAAATTAGATTTTTATTATTTATTTAAAAGTTATTTCCTAATAGTAAATTTTTTTTGTTAATCTTTTAAATAATTCTGTAAATTCTTAAATAAAATAATTTGCTATGGATAATAGTTTTCCACTCGGAGATCTTGCACTGGGTGCTCCACCTTGGCTCTATCTAACAGGGCTTTTGATTATATTTTGGTTACATGTTCTATCAATTTGGCTTTTAATCGGCACTTTGATTTTAGGTTTAGTCGAAATTATCAAAAACAAAGAAAATTGGGCAAAAAGTAAAGCTATTCGTTATTTGCCCATTATTATGGCTATTGCTTTGAACTTGGGTGTACCTCCACTTTTATTCATGCAAGTTCTTTATGCACCTTTCCTGTTCAGCAGTTCAATTTTACTGGCTATTCCTTGGCTTTCAGTCATTTTCTTATTAATGTTTAGTTATGGTTTGATTTATGCCGCTCGTTATGGTGCAAAACATAGTTGGCAAGCTATCACTTTTCTGACACTTTCTACTTTAGGTGTTTTATTAATCTCATTTATTTTTTCCAATAATATGACTTTATTACTCAAACCAGATATTTGGAAAGAACTTTATTCATATAAACAAAATGGCTTAAACTTAAATCCTAATACTTTTGAAGTTATTAGTCGCTGGATTTGGGTTTTATCACCAGTTTTTGTGGCTGGAACTGCTCTTTTACAAAAATCTAAACTTTGGACAATACCTACGGTTATTTTGAGTATAGTCGGTTTATTTGCTTATAAAACAACTTGGACCGACACTATTATGGATAATAACTTAGTTAATATTTCTTTTATTGCTGATTTAGCTTTAGTTGGAATTTTAGCTATTATTTTATTTATTCCTTTTAAAGACCTTAAGTTTCAGCAATTGGGGTTATTTGCTTGGCTTGGTCTTAAAGGTTTATCAGTGGTGGCTTTAAGGCATGGTATCCGTTGTGCTTTACTAGACCCAATTTATCCTTTAAGCAAAATACCAATTGATTTGCAACCTTTTTTAATTGCAATCTTTATAATTTCATTTGTGATTGGAGCTTGGGCTTTGGCTTGGATGTATTTAAACGGTAGAAAAGGAGTATCAATATAAACAAAATGGCAAAAGATAAAGAAATTTTAAATCCAGATAAACCTGAAGATGAATTCATTGATTCACCAGCTAGAAGAGATTTTATGACAGCCGCTATTGCTTCGGCTTCGGCTTTATATGCAGGAGGTATTGGTTATATTGTTTTGCGTTATTTAAGTAGCGGTGTTGAAGTTGCTCAAGATGTATCGACCTTGAATGTTAAAGTTGATAAAGCGGCTGATTTGGCTAATAATTCTGCGACAATGTTTCAATTTGGGGCTAAACCAGGATTATTAATAAAAGATGAAACTGGCGAATTACATGCTTATTCAGCGGTTTGCAAACATTTAGGTTGTACGGTGGCTTATCAATCTGATCAAAAGCGAATTTTTTGTGCTTGCCACAGCGGAGTTTATGATTATAAAACAGGCAAAAATATAGCTGGTCCACCACCAGAACCACTAGATGTTTTGAAAGTGAATAAAGCCAAAGACGGTATTTATATCACCAAATCTTAATTAAAAGGGAGTAAAAATAGAAATCCGATGTCAAAAGTATCATTAGAAGAAGACGAAATAAAAAATAAAAAACAGGCTTCAAATTGGAAAGATGTTTTATACAATGAGCTTGATGAAAGACTAAAAATTTCAGAAATTGCTGAATTAGCTAGTCATAAAACCGTTCCAATTCACAAGCATTCTATTTGGTATTATTTTGGCGGCATTTCAATGCTCTTTTTTGCAGTACAAATGGTAACTGGTATGTTGCTTTTAATGCACTATGAGCCAGGTATTACGACTTCATATGCTTCAATTCAAAAATTAATGAATAAGGTTGAATTCGGTGCAATAATGAGGTCTTTGCATAGTTGGGCGGCAAACTTTATGGTGGCATCAGTTTTGATACATATGTTTAGTGCTTATTTTATGAAAGCTTATCAAAAGCCTCGTGAATTAACTTGGTTTAGCGGAGCAGTGCTTTTATTTTTAACAATTACACTTGGTTTTACTGGATACTTATTGCCTTGGGATAATATTGCTTATTTTGCGACACAAGTTGGTTTAAAAATTGCAGAAGCAACTCCTTGGGTTGAAAATAAAACAACTGAGAGCTGGTTTTGGCCGGGTAAATTAATTTCTGAATTGCTAAAAGGCGGAGTTAGTCTTAGTAATTTAACCATTCAAAGATTTGCTAGTATTCACTATGTCATTTTGCCTTGGGTTTTTGCCGCTTTTATGGGTTTTCATGTTTTATTAGTTCAATTACACGGAAATACAATTCCTAAAAAAATTAAAGAAACTAAGCAATATCGTGAAATTCCATTTTTTCCTAATTTTATTTATGAAGACCTTTTTGCTTGGCTTTTAGTTTTTACTGGTTTGTCTTTAATTGCTCTTATTTGGCCTTGGGGTTTAGGTCCAGAAGCTGATCCATTGGCATCTGCACCCGCTGGAATTCACCCAGAATGGTATTTTATGGCTCCTTTTGAATTATTAAAGTGGATGCCTCCTTCACTTGGACCAATAAATGGTGAGTTTTTGGGAATTGCTTTATTTGGCGGAGTTTCATTACTTTTATTTGCTGTTCCGCTTTGGGATACAAAAACAGAGGGTGGTAAAATTGGCAGAATAGCTACTTATTATGGTGTTTTCTGTTTAATTGCTTTAATTTTATTTACAATTTTTGCTTATTATTGTTTAGATGAAAACAAAAGCTGTATATTGACTCATGACTTTTTCCCTTGGATTGTCCGAGGATTTAAATAAATGAGAAAATTTTTTGCGGTTTTAACATATTCTAGTTTTCTTTGTTTTTTAGTATTGAATATTAATGCCGCAGAAATTGAGCCAATTGAAGGAATTTATTTTTCAAAGGTAATGAAGCCGCAAAAAGTCTTAATATAGCCGCTAATATTTTTAAAGAATTGCATTCACGCAAAGCTCTTACGGCTTACACAGTAATAGGTGTTTGTTTTAGCTCTCAGAAAGACTATGCGTCAGCAATGCCTTATTTTGATATAGCTCTTAAACTAGAACCAGAAAATGGTTATTCTTATTGGAATAGAGCTTTAAATTTAATTTTTCTTTCTGGTTTCGAGAAAGGACTAAAAGATATTAAAAGATCAGTAGAACTTAATCCAAAAAACAAAGAAATGGCGGAAAAAGTTATTGGAATGTGTAATAAGATAAAAGAAGAAAAAAACTAGATATTTCAATTAAAGTGGATTCATCAATAAGGTTATTGAATGTAAAATTGCAACTCCAAGATTAAACCAATACACTGGAGCTTTTTTATCTTTAATAATGATTAAACTCAATGACTTATAAATGATCTGAAAACCCAAAAGAACCCAAGCGATTAAAGGTTTTGTATCTCCTTTTATCAAGTAATAAGAACTTAAAATAAGAATTGCTAGATACATACAAACTAGGATTTGACGGGCGGTACTATCTGAACCATAAACTTCTTTAAGGCTATTATTTCCCTTAAGCAAAAGAAAACAAATTGGAATAAGTATTAAAACATTTGCAATATATGAAAAAATTATCAAAATATTCAAGAAGGACTCTCCTATAATTAAAATTGAAGCTACTTTAAATAATACACTGTATTACCTGACTTCCTAGTCTAGCCTAGATTGAAAAACAAATAAAAAACACCGAAAATTGCCAGAGACTGAAATAATTAAAAACTAATGAGTCAAATAAAAAAATTAGATTTTAAAACAATTAATCAAATTGCCGCTGGTGAAGTTATTGAAAGACCATCTTCTGCGATTAAAGAATTGATTGATAATTCGATTGATGCAGGTTCTACAAATATACAAATTGAGATTTTATCCAAAGATGGAAGATCTTTTCGAGTAATTGATAATGGCTCAGGAATTGAAGAAGATGATATTGAATTGGCTTTTAGCCCTCATGCGACCAGTAAAATACAGAATATTAATGATTTAAATGAATTAATGACAAAAGGCTTTCGGGGCGAGGCTTTGGCTAGTATTGCTTCGGTTAGTAAAATGACTTGCTTAACCAAAAATCAAAAGTCTGAACATGGTCTGAAAGCTACTTTTGACGAAAAACACAATTTAAATAAGTCTGTCTCTGGTTTTTCAGCTGGTACTAGTTTTGAAGTGCGTGATTTGTTTTTTAATGTGCCCGTAAGGCTTAAATTTTTAAAAAGACCAGAAACCGAATTACAATTAATTAGTGATATGGTGCGGGAAATGGCAATTGCTCACCCAGAAGTAAAATTTGAATTAATTAATAATACTAAAAAAATATTGCAAACCAGTGGCTCGGGTGATTGGGAAATGACTGTGCGTGAATTATTTGAAGAAAAAAGTCATTTTAAATATTTGGAAATAAAAAGAGAAGAAGAACCATTACTTGAATTAAAAGGTTTAGTTGCCCCGCTTTCTGAGGCTAGATCGGATATGAGAGCCATTATTACAATAGTCAATAAAAGACCAATTCGCTGTGATATTATGCGTAAAGCCATTCGTAAGGTTTATCATGGTTTTTTGCCCGCTGGAAAATATCCACGGATTATTTTGAATTTAAGCTTAGACCC
This sequence comes from Candidatus Caenarcanales bacterium, assembly GCA_947489925.1. Taxonomy (GTDB): domain Bacteria; phylum Cyanobacteriota; class Vampirovibrionia; order Caenarcaniphilales; family Caenarcanaceae; genus JAAFJH01. Next base: position 1,772 of record CANLFK010000010.1, on the reverse strand, counting down.
AAGGCAAATTGATATAAATGTTCACCCGACCAAAAGAGAAATTCGTTATAGTTCACCACAACATATTTATTTATTGGTTTTACAAGCTCTGGAAAAGCATTTATTAATTCAAAGCAATTTAAATCCAAGCGAAAATACAGTTTTACTTGAAGAGCAAACAAATTACCTCGAAAAAGTACAAATTAATTTTAATAATTACCAAAAAGCTTTACCAGACAAGAAAAATTATTATCAAGAACCAGCAGAAATTTTAGAGAATAAAAATCAAAATATAAATGAAATAATTAGCCAAACACCCGAAGAAAAGAAAGTTTCAGCGGCTTCTTTGGCGGCTTTTGAACGAAAATTAAATACTGAAATTATCCCGAAAGCACAAAGCTCGTCTGAGAGCGAAGAAAATACTGAATTTAGTTTTAATGTAAATTTACAGCTCAGAAAAACCAATTCAAAAGACCTCAAAGAATTAAAACAAGACAGAGCCAATTCAACTGATTTTACTTTTCAGCAGGATTTTTGGTTGGCAAGCGGACAAATTACGGGTGATAAAAACTTAAGACTAAATTATTTGCAAAATCTAAATACTTGGCTTAAATCATTAAATGAGCAAAAGACTGAACAAATTACCCAGCAAGAACTTTTAGAGCATAAACCAATTATCACTAATCAGAAACGCCCACAATTATCACTGAAAGCCTTAGAAGAAATTTGGCAAAGAGATAATTGGACTTGTGTTTATTGCGGAAAAGATTTATTGCACCCAGAAGCAGTTAAAGCCGCTTTGCATAAAGATACAGATTCTTGGATTAGCAGACTGGGAAAGGATCACAAATTAATTAAAACTTCTCTTTTCCGTGAGCATCAAGCTAGTTATGATCATTATTTGCCTTATACTCATAATATGTCTTTAGCCACTCAAAAAGATAATTTATTTGCCTCTTGTCGAGCTTGTAATCAGGAAAAAAGTAGCTCTCAAGACCAAAATAAATGGCAACCAAAACCACAAAAAGCTAAAAATACTGAAGTGCAAATTGGTAATTTATTTTTTAAAGCAGGCAAGTTAATTTTATTTAATGAATTATAAATTTTTAGTTGAAAAATCACTTGACTTCTTGTAAGCCTAAAATATTTGTTTAGACAAAGCGGTTGTTATGGGAAATCCAGCTCTAGCATCAAATTCACCACCAGTACCAGTAACTCCAGCTTACAATAATAATATTCCCGCTAAGCCAGTAATGGTGCCTCCAAATAGCGGTCCAGCCTCATCAAATCTTATAACTAATGCCTTTGATCAAGTTAATTTTTCTGAAGTTCAGGCTAATAAAATATTAAAAGATAGTAACTTCAAAGCAGAATTAAAAAATGCCGTTGCTAAATTTGAAGAAGAAATAAAAGCCAAAAATATTAAATCAGCCGCTAATTTGAAATATATTGCTGGGGATCTTGCTAATATTCCTAATCAAAAAGGCATGATCAGTGATGCAATAATTTGGCTTAATAATCCTAATGATGCAAAAGGAAAAAAAATATTTGAATTAGCCCAAAAGGGTACAAAACCAGAAGATTTGAAAATTGATGAAAACACCTCAGAAGACGATAAACTAGCAATTTCAGCTTATATACTTTTGAGCAAGGCTATTTTTCCAGCCGTTAAGGACGGCGGTTCACTTATAAAAGATCCTAAGAATATAAAAGACGCTAAAACTCTTGCTAGTGCAATACAAACAGTACTTGAACAAGTTAAAATGTCAAGAACAGCTTCTAATCAAGTAATT
>CANLFK010000009.1 GCA_947489925.1 Candidatus Caenarcanales bacterium | reverse complement strand
TCTTTGTTGTTCTCTGAATGAGATTCTTGAACGCATCTTTTCTTTTAAAATGCTTTTCTCACTCTCTTTTAATTCTATATATCTCATTCCTTTCTTTTACCACATTTTTTCTGTCTTCTTACTTAAATAGTATAACTGAAAAATTACCATTTCCTGATAGAAGTCCAAGACCACAAATTGGTTTTAAAACTTTATCAGACTGGAATAAAAAGTATAGAAAAGTTGAAAATGAAGTTTTGACAGTTGAAAATATTTCAGAAATAAACAATGACAAAATTAAATTACTAACCGACTGGCAAGACTTTTTAGCTACAGAATGGCTAGAAATAATTAAGTGCAAAGAAAGCAGAAACAATGAAAAGTGGTTTAACAATGCAATTAGAAAATTTGCTTTGAAGTTTTTAGAATATACAGAGACCTTGACTGAAAATGAAAAAGAAAAATTAAAAATTGCATTGACAAAACTAATTAAGTAACTGCTTGTTATTTAGCCGAACATTTGGGCAAAGATGTTGATCAACCCAGAAATTTAGCTAAATCAGTAACGGTGGAATAGATTAAATTCTATCTGTAAAGTTGATTTGCATTTTTATTTTTAGCAAATGATTATTGTCCTTTACTTTTGAACATACATGTCTGTATACTAGAAATAGGATTATTATTTTAAATCTTTTTTAAAACCTTTTATTATACATTCTTTTTTAATATAAAACAATATAATGGTTGCACCTATTCCAAGAACTAACCCGTTTACGGGAATTGGTGGGCGTCTTAAATCTATTCGCAACAGATTTACTTCACCTGCTGTAGTTGGTAATGGACCTATTGCGACTATTCAAAGAGGTTGTAAGCAGATAGGGCCTTTGGGTGGTATTTTACTGCTAACCCAGTTAATGATTTTAATCAAAGATGTTTTTGCGGTTGATGCTTTAAATCATTTCTTTCAATTCTTTTCTCACAAAATTAAAAAAAATTCAGTTACTAGCATAGATTCAAATACTCCTAAAGCCATTAATACTGAATCACTGGCTAATAAAGAATTGGTTTGTGTGGTAATTGATGCGGCTAGCTGGGCTTTACAACTTATTACGGCCTTGTATGTCAGACTTCCTCTTATTCCTTCCGCTACGCAGGGCTTGCTTATGATGACTGCTAATTATTTAAAAGGTTTAGTTTTAAAAGAAGAAGACAAAATGATTATTGCTCAATCAGACCTTTTAGATAGTAATAATAATGAAACTAATCCCGCTGAAGAAAGCCCTAAGCCTAGAGCTGATGATAATAATATTGATAATAAAAAGAATTCTCAAGAAGCTAATAATAATGACAATAAAAAAGCTCAAGGAGGAGGCGAAAATAAAGATGACGATGAAAATAAAAACTTAAATAATGGACAAAATCCTAATGGCGGTGGTTTGACTAATCCTAATGGCGGTGTGGGTGGTGTGATGACTTATCCGGGAGGAGCTAATAATATTGTTCCTTTTTCTGGGTCAGGTAGCGGCATAAACACAAACGGAGCACCAGTTTATATTAGATATGATCATAATGGTGGTGGCTCTCTTGTGCCTACTTTAGGAAAGATTAATTAAAATTTATGTATTACAACGATAAAATACCTTTAAAACCCTTGAGAAAAAGTATTAACTTAGACCAAAATGAAAGAGTTCAAGGTTATTTGATCTTGAAATTAAAAAATAAAATATGTTTTCAAAATAAAATGGTTAAATTTTCAAGCGGATTATTTAGCCATATAAAACATAAAAGTTTAATTAATTGTCTTCACTTTAGCCAAAGGTGGAGGAATTAGCTTAATGTCTGGAGGAATAACAGCTTTAACTAATAATAATAAATTAATTGGTGGGAATTATTCTTCTTTAACACCTCAGTCTTTTACTTTACCCGCTAATAGCTTAAATTCAGCCAATAATACTATAAATTTAAATCAAATTCCAACTCTTAGTTTAATCAATAATTCAGCCACCACAACACCAGACAATAATACTAAAACTCATAAAGAGAAAAAAGACGAAATACAAGATTTAATTAATGCTTTAATGCCTTGGAAGAAGAATCCCTTGGGTTTTAGCGTTGATATTTTATTTAGTTTTTTAACTTATATTTTGACCTATAATCTTTTAAATATGCACGGAACGCATTTATGGAAGATTCACAATCCGAAAACTAACAAAAAAGAATTATTATTAGATGTTTTAAAAAATTATTTACCAAAAGATATTAGCCATGAAACATTTGAACATGCAAAAAAATCTTTAATTACTTATAATCCAGCCGCTTATAAAAAAGTATTTACTGAAATTATTAAGCCAGCCAGTCAAAACCTTGAAAAAGAATTATCAGGCCTAAATAAACTGAAACTAAAAGCTTTTAATTTTGTATACCATGACAAAAGAAGAACAATTTTCGCTTTAACTGTGTCTACTTTGTCTTTAGCAAGGGCTTTATTTGTGAAGGGAGACTTAGGTTTATTTGTTAGTTCTTATGTCTTTTTTGCTCCTTTGGCTATTAATTATTTTTTTCACCGGGCGGATAAAGCTTTCATTCGAGAGGTTGAAAAAGGAAATCACTCTTTAGACGCTATAGTAAATCCTTCGACAGCCATAAAAATTGCCACTGATGCTCGTGATAAAATACAGAAAGAAGCAGACCTATCTGAATCAATTTGTTTTTTTGGAAAAGCCGCTAGTAAAGCTGGCAAAAAAATAACTAATGGAGATTGTGTTCAAGGAGGAGTAACTTTAACAGCTTCAGTTATTTCTCGCTTGTCCCGAGATGCTGGAGAAGATGGACCAGTTGATGCCTTTCGGGAAAATAAAAGAAATTCAGTTTTGCGCTTTGTAGGAGGACTTGCACCAATAAAAGCCTTAAATAAATGGATAGTCGAAAATACTCCTGAAACTAGCACATTAAGAAAAGGTCTTTTACCAGAAATTAAACCGTTCAGCACGCCCGAAGAATTAAATAAACAAATTATGGTTAATTCAGTCATTAAAACAGCTATTAAATATGTTTGTGATTTTTTTATTTTCGGTTTTATTTCATCTGGTTTAATAAAAATTATCAAATCAATTCAATGGGCTTTGGGTATTGATGAAATATCTGATTCTGATGATGACGATAAAAAAAATAAACCAGTCAGTAAAAATAAAGCCTCTCAGAACAAGCCAGCAAACTTAAGTCTTTCAATTCCTAATATTAATGGCTTTAATAGCCGAGGTTTAACTACTTTAGTATCAAATAATACTTAGAAGCTGTCTGAAAATAAAAGATTAGGATAAACGATTAAGCATTATTTTAGTCATGGAAAGGTAAATCCAAGCTTCAGAATAGATTGTTTTCATTTTACAATCTTTGCATAAGCGTCTGAATCCTTCAAATCAAGAAAATGTCCTTGTTAGTTTGTTTTGGTGGCACTAACTTTAATTTATCTCAGTCTTCCAATATTTTTCAGACAGCTTCTAAAAGTCGGGTGCAAAATCCATAGCTCTAATCCAATATCTAGGAGCATTGTGATAATAACAAATATTTTTTGATGAACTTACTAAAAAATCATTGAGTATTTTATGAAAAGTGATAAACTTTCCTAAAATTAACTATATTTATACTTTATATAATGATAAGCAGTCCTTTAAGTGTTTTAGCCGCCATTGGTCTTTTATTAATTTTGATTATTGTCCATGAAGCGGGTCATTTTTTTGCGGCTCGCTATTTTGGCATGCAAACACCAGTAGTTGGTTTAGGAGTGCCATTCTTTGGGCCAACTTGGATTATTGCTAAATACAAAGATATTGAATTTCGTTTTCACCCGCTTTTGATTGGGGCATATGTTGCAATACCTGAAATGGGCGATGAAACGGAAGATACCGAAGATATGGGCATTACGCTAACTCGCCCCAAAAGGTCATTTCCAGCTTGGCAAAGATTAATAGTTTCTTTTGCTGGACCTGGAGCTAATTTGGTTTTTGCTTTGTTTTTGGCTTTAATGACTGTTATTTTTATTGGTGTGCCTCAAAAAGCTGACCAAAATAGTTTTTTTATTTCTCAGATTGCACCTCAAGCCACCGTTGAAGTGAGAAGTAAATTAAAAGCTGGTGATCAAATATTGGCTTTAAACGGTGAAACTACCAAAAATGAACTTGAATTTATTAGTAAAATTAGAAAATTACCAAATAAAACTGTTGAATTACGCTTAGAGAGAACTAATTTAAAATCTGAAAAAGAATATTGTATAACTGAAAAAGTTAAAACGAATAAAGAAGGTAGATTAAATATTGGTTTAAGTGCGGATTTACACTATGGACCAATTAAAGGAGGAATACCAATTATTGAGCATTTGAAATGGGCTTGGTCTTATTTTGCAGGCTGGATGGCTTTATGTACTCAAGGATTATGGTTTTTATTAAGTGCTCCTTTCCGTCCAGATTTTGGTGGTATTAAATTAGGTGATGTACATGGTGTAATTAGTGCAACTGGTCTGATGGCTAAATCTTTACAAAATAATCTTAGTTCTGGTTTGCAATGGGGAGCATTGTTTTCAATTGAAATTGCTATTTTTAACTTATTGCCACTTTTACCACTTGATGGCGGACATATTCTGTTTCAATTAATCGAAATTATTACTGGCAAAAAAGATAGTAAAACTTTATTAAAAGTAAGGGATTATGTTTCCCAATTTGGTTTAGTTTTAGTTCTCTCATTAACGGTTTTGATTCTTTTTAATGATCTGAGAGATATTATTTTCAAAAAATAGATTGTTTGGCACAGTTATTTAAATTATGAAGTATAAAAATAAAAAATTATTTGCTTCTATACTTTTGGCAGCTGGTAATAGCCAAAGATTAGGTTTAAATATTGCTAAACAGTTTTGCTTACTAAAAGATAATTTATCTGTTTTAGAAATCAGTTTAAAAAATATTAGTCCTTTTGCCGAAAATATTATTATTACTCTTCCAGTCAGCGAAATACAAAATCTAGAATTACAAAATAAACTTAAAGTCATTGCCCAAAACTTTAAAACTAATTTATTCTTTATTTCAGGCGGACAAAATCGCTTTGAGTCAGTTTTAAAAGCCTTTGAAATTATTAAAGATAAAAATCCATATTTATTTATTCATGATAGTGCCAGAGCTTTAACTTCTGCTTTTGATTTGGAAAATTTATTAGATTTAACTATTGAATATAAAGCCGCTATTTTAGCTCAGCCAGTCAGCGATACAATAAAATTAAGCTCAAATTCAGAACCTGAAAATACAAAAAAACATATTCAAAAAACAATATCTCGCAATAATTTATGGGCGGCTCAAACTCCCCAAGCTTTTGAAACCGAATTATACAAAAAAGCTTTGAACAATGCCAAAAATTATAATTGTGAATTTACTGATGATGCAAGTTTAATCGAGCTATTAGGTGAAAAAGTTTATTTAGTTGAAGCTAAGCATTTAAACTTTAAAATCACCAATTTAGCCGACTTAAACTTGGCACGCAAAATAATCTAGGAAGAAAGCATTGAATTTAATTTTTCGATATTAACTTTCACATCTTCCGCTGATTTATGAAGTTCAGCTTTTTCAGAGTCAGTTAATTCGATTTCGATAATTTCTTCAACTCCATTAGAACCTAATTTAATTGGCACTCCAACAAAAATATCTTTCAAGCCATATTGACCATTTAATTCAACACAGCAAGGTAAAACCCGTTTACGATCACGCACAATAGATTCAACCATTTCAGCGGTTGAGCTGGCTGGAGCATAAAAAGCACTGCCTGTTTGCAAATGATTAACTATTTCAATACCACCATTGCGGGTTCTTTTATTAATTTCTTCAATTTTTTCGGCTGATAAAAGAGCTGAAAGTGGAATACCTGAAACAGATGAATAACGAGCTAAAGGCACCATAGAATCACCATGCCCACCTAATACAAAAGCTGTTACATCTCTTACTGAAACATTTAAAGCTTCAGCTACAAAAAATCTCATACGGGCTGAATCAAGCACACCAGCCATACCAATAACTTTATTACTTGGCAAACCAGTTACTTTTTTGGTCAAATAAGTCATAATATCTAATGGATTTGACACAATAACAAAAACCGCATCAGGCGAATATTTAACAGCTTGTTTAGCTACTGAAGAAACAATTTCAGCATTAGTTTTTAATAAGTCATCACGGCTCATTCCAGGCTTACGAGCAATACCAGCTGTAATTACTACCACATCTGAATCTTTTGATAATTCATAATCACTTCCACCAATAATCGCTCTATCATGAGACTCAACTGGAGCAGCTTCAGCTAAGTCAAGGGCTTTACCAGTAGCAATACCAGAAGCTACATCAAGTAAAACAACATTTGCAATATTTTTTTCAATTACTCGCTGAGCGGTTGTTGCACCAACATTTCCAGCTCCAACAATAGTTACTTTAGGTTGTTTAAATTTAGCCATAATTAATTAATCCATCTGAAGATGAATCAAGTTTAAGCTTTCTCAACCTAAAACGCAATCTCTGAAAGTGTTTTATGACTATTTATTTAATCCCAAATTTCATTAATTAATTCCATGGCTAATTCGGCTAAATCCTTGTTCGATAAGCGATCAAATCGTCTCCATAATTTATAAATATCATCTAATTGATAAACTAATTTTGAGCGACTAGACAATAGTTGAGCTACTGATGGGTGAACTCTATATGTCTGAATACACTTAAGCAAATTCAAAGCCTGCTTTTGTTCATCTGTTAAAATTAATTCTTCCGCTCTATTATATAATTCCGTAAGCATTTAAAACCTAAATTTTGATAATCTAATAACCTTAATGAAGCATAAAGTAGTGTATTTTGTTCCCATCTTTCAACTTAAATTACTTTAGCAATTAAAAAAACATTTAACATTTAAATTTAAAAGACTTATCGAACTCACATTAATTAATTGAATCGACTAGTTTTTTAATATTATTAGTCATTATTAATTCATCTTGAAAAATAAATTAGAATTGGATTAAATTGACGATTGAAAGAGAGTGTTTGCTAAAGAATTTCATTTGCTAAACCCCCTCTGCCCCCTTGACAGGGGGAACTAAATGTTTTTAGTAAAATAACACATTCAAACCCCAGCTTCTAAAGCCATCTTTCAGGGGGTTAGGGGTTTTTCTGCAAGAGGTATATTATTAATTCATCTTGAAAAATAAAACCTTATTCAATCAAGAATTTGGCTTTAGACTTCTCAAGATGGTTTTGAAAGCTAATACTTCTATTTTTTAGTCTATCAAAAACTTAAGTTAAATTATCATCATTTGCCTGTGTAAGCAATACGACCCACTATATTCCCTGTTGTTTCATCAATGATATTATCAACTGGCACACTTGGAAAGACTCGATCAGGAAGTCCATAATCACTAGTTTTATTACAAACAACTGGTTTCCTTGCTAAAATTATTCCTTCAGGTGGAACTCCAAGAAGACATTTAGCTGGAAGTATAGGTTCTGCCAATGTTTTTGCTGTTATTAATACTCCTGCTACTCCTGCTACTCCTTTTGTAAACACTCTTGCTAAATTTTCAGCAGTTGTTTTTGCTGAGCTTGCCGATGATGGTAATACTGAAGAAGTTTTTGTTATATTCATTTCAAATTAAAAAGATTAACTAATCAGTTGAAATTTTAAACTGATTAGTTGTATTAATTTGTCTGAAAGATAGATTAAATAATGATTAATTTTATTTATTTTATAAGTTATGCAAATAATTTAGCGATTACCGTAATAAAAACCAGAATTATTATATTGGCTTTGTGCATAATAATTCGTTGGTTGAATTGCTTGGACTGGCGCATAATTTTGCATTTGTGGCATTTGTTGCATTTGTGGAACTTGAGAAGGTAAATAATTTTGTACTAATTGCTGAGCAGACAAAGAACCATTTTGTAAGGCATTATAATCATTTTGAGTAATTTGAATAGTTTGAACTTGCTCTCCAGCTAAAGGCATTAATTGTATTGGCTGACTTTGTGCATAATAATTTGTTGGCTGAATTGCTTGAACTTGAACGGGTGGTGCATAATTTTGCATTTGTGGCATTTGCTGCATTTGTGGAACTTGAGAAGGCAAATAATTTTGTACTAATTGCTGAGCAGATAAAGAGCCATTTTGTAAAGCAGTATAATCATTTTGAGTAATTTGAATAGAAGGCATTGATTGTACTGATTGGCTTTGTGCATAATTTGGCTGAACTCTTTGAGCTTGAACTCGTGGCTCTACTGGTAAAACCTGTACTGGTTGAATTTTGAGAGCAGGCATTTCATTAATATTTTGAGCTTGATTATTATTGCCCAAATTAATATTATTCAAATTAACAACTTCCCTTTCAGAAACTAAGTCTTGAAGTTGTATTTCACCAGTTTTCAAGGCATTTAATTCTTCTTGAGTAATTTTAATGGCTTTTTTGCTAGCTAGCGAATTTAAACTTGGGATTTGTAAATTATTTATTGGTAAGTTTTGAGCTTGATTATTATTGCCCAAATTAATATTATTCAAATTAACAACTTCCCTTTCAGAAACTAAGTCTTGAAGTTGTATTTCACCAGTTTTCAAAGCATTTAATTCTTCTTGAGTAATTTTGATGGCTTTTTTGCTAGCTAGCGAATTTAAACTTGGGGTTTGCAAATTATTTATTGGTAAGTTTTGAGCTTGATTATTTCTCTGAATGACTAAATCTCGTCCTTTTTGGTGGCTAGCTGTCATTTCCTGAATATCTGGGCTAATATCTTGACCGCCTTCAAGTCTGTTTAATAAATCTTGAGCTTTTGATTCGCCTTCGGCTGAACACCAATTAGTAGAATTTAAATATCCTTTACACAAATAATAATTCCGTCCATTGATTTCAGCTTTGTAAGCTAAGTTTTGTACTTTTGTTTCATCATAATTACTGGGTAAATCAATAATGGGTAATTTTGTATAGGCTGCTTCCCTATGACCAGAAGCACATTTTGCCAAATAACGGTCTACAATTTTCTTTTCATTGGCTATTAGTGGGCTTCCCAAATAACCTCCATTACAAACTACATAACCAAATTTCTCATCAGGTGAATCATCTCTAACTTCAATTTTCCATTTACTTTTGGTATCCATTACAAAAATACCAGGATAAACCTCTTCTGACAAAACAGGAAATGAATTTAAGCCACAATAAGAAATATAACTAAAAAACAAAAAACTTAAATTGACTAATTTTTTATTTATAAACATACAAAAGTCTCTAATTTGATGAATCTATAAATTTTATGCCTTGCTATCCCTAATCCCTGAATTCATAAATCATTTGTTGTATTACTATAATAACAATTAAAAAGCTCTCTCAAATTGGTTTATACATTAAAAGATATACAGATTTTTACATCTAATGATTTACTTATTATCAGCTTAAAAATATAGCCCTGCCTAGTCTTAACATTGTAGATCCAGCCTTAATTGCTTCAGGGTAATCCCCCGACATGCCCATAGAAAGCTCAGTTAAGTTTAAATTAAATAGTTTTTTTGAGTTTATTTTTTCTTTTAAAGTTTTTAATTTACAAAATAATTCATAATTTTCGGCTTGGCTTAAACCAAAAGGCAAAATAGTCATTAGTCCAATAATATTTAAATTATTCAGCTCATTAATTATAGTTAGCGAATTAAGCAAATCAGTCTCTGAAAAACCAGTTTTATTATCATCGACAGCTAATTTAACTTGTAATAAAATTTTGTTTTTAGTTTTTAAATTCAGTTCTTCTGTTAATTGGTTTAATTTAATTAAAATCTCCAAACTGTCGGCTGAATGAATATAAGAAAAATTTAAAAGTATTTGTTTAAGCTTATTAGTTTGTAATTTACCGATAAAATGCCAAATCAAATCCAAATCTTTTAAGGAATTTTGTTTGGTTAAAGCTTCTTGCAGGCGGCTTTCGGCAAAATGTTTAAAACCCATTTCATTGGCAATTTTAATACTTTCAGCTGATTCCCGTTTACTAACAGCAATTAAAAGTATTTGACTTGATAAACCTTCAATTTGTTCTTTGAGAGCTTTTATTTTTTCGGGACTTAATTTATGGACATACATCGATTAAAACTTGATTAGATGAATAAGTTACGGGTAAACCTTCTGGATAATTATAATTCATCAATAAATACCAATTTGTTTCATGGCAATAATCTTTTAAACGATCTTTCAATAAAGCTTTTTTATTTTGCATTTTAGCTTTTAGGTCGGCAAATCCATTGGTTTTTTCAAAGTCAAATTTATTAATATTTATTCGCTTAATGCCTTTAAAAGGGGCTTTTTCTTCTAAGTAAGTTAATAATTGTACTTTTGCTCCTTCAGAACGAGAAAATGGTGGTTTATCCCAACTAAAGAAAATTTTATCTTTTTCAGAAGTGTCTTTGAAAGCTCTTAAATCCCAATTAAAAGTCAAAATGGCTGGCAAATACAAATCATGGTCAAAATTAGCTGGCAAATTAGCTTTAATAAATGGCGGTTTTTGCGTTAATTCAGGCTTTTCACCATAAGCATAAATAATGACAAAAGGGCCATCTTTAACTTCCCGCTTTTTAATTTTAAATTCATAGTCAGTATATTCGTTTAATTTGGTGCGATATTGGACTGAACCATTTGCATTACTAAATAAAAGCTCTTGTCCTTCTTCTCCGCCAAAAAATGCACCCTGAATGCTATAAATCGACTCACTTTTGGGCTTAAGTTTTATTTTTTGATGACAGCTAGTCAAAAATCCTAAAATTAAAAATAAACAAAAGAAAGATAAATATTTTTTCACGGTCTAAAAGGCAAAATCAGAGAATTTGATGAAATCAATTATATATAACTTTACACTAAAAACGAAAACCTATTTGCCTAGAAGTTTTTTCTACTTTAATGTTGTGAATTTTTTCAATTTTTAAGGAAATAATCGATAAAAACCTTCCCTTCTACAAATTCTTAATAATTCTAAACAGTCTAAATCTGCTTTTATACCAATACGATAATTATAATCAAACTTAACTCGATAATAATCATTTGTACCTGATATTTTTTCTAAATTATTAATTTCCAGTAAAGAATCAGCTTGAGTAATGTTTTCTATAACTTTTTGAATTTTTTCTCTAATTCGATTATCTTTAATTTTTTGAAAATCCTTAAGAAAAGACCTTTCAGTTTTGAATTTCATACTCTTTCATTTAAGGTTTTGAATAATTCTTCTTCTGTTACCCAATCGCCTTTATCATGAGCTTGCTTACACATCAAATAAAAAGTTAATTCTTCTAATTCTTTTTGATTTTTAAGAGCAAATTCCTCAAAAAAAATCAATTTAGCTTCACTGGAACTAACTTCAAAAAGAGAAAACAAACTTTTGCCAATATTTAAATCTTGTTCAGTCATTTTAATTTTCCTCACAATAAACTTTATTTTAAACTAATTAATTTAAATTTCTAATTACAATAAAAGGAGTTAAAGTACAAAGTTAATACTAAATTTAAATATTATTAAGAATAATTTACTGAATCTTTTGAATGAGAGAGGTTGTTGAATAACCATCAATAAAAGATAAAAAAATTACTTCGATCTTTAATTCATTTAAAATTGTATATTCTGGTAAATTTTCTAATTGATAATCGCCACCTTTGACATAAACTGCTGGACGAACTAAATCAATTAAATTTTTGGCTGTTTTTTCCTCAAAAATATAAGTAAAATCAACACAATTTAAGCCATTTAATATTTCGGCTCTGTCAAATTGATTATTTAGTGGACGAGATTCACCTTTAAGGGCTTTGACGGAATTATCAGAATTTACGCCAATTAATAAATAATCACCCAAAGACTTGGCGGCTTGCAAATACCTTAAATGCCCAATATGTAAAATATCAAAACAACCATTAGTTAAAATAAGCTTTTTGCCCGAAACTTGACTTTTTAACTCTCTGATTTCAGCTTCTGATTTAATTAAACTGCCCATTAAATATTAATTTTACAACCTATTTGAAAACTCTCTTCCTGCGAATTAATTAATTTTGATTTAGCAGACTCATTTTGCATTAAATTAGCTTGCAACCAAGTATTTGCGAATTGTAATGAAGAATTACTAGACAATGAAAAGAAAACATTAATCAAAATAATTAAACCCAAAACTTGCCTAGCTCTTTGGACTTGAATAAAACTAAATTGTCCTAAAAAGCCTTTACCAGAGAGAATAATAAAAAGCATTGGTAATGAAAAACCTAAGCAAAAAAATAAAATGCTCGAAAAATTGGCTATTAATGAAGTTTGTGCCGCCGCTTTAATAATGGCAATACCCAAAAAAGGTCCAATACAAGGAGTCCAAATTAAGCCCAAACAAGCTCCAATTAATAAACCAATTAATAAATCATTCTTAGATAAAAGTGAATGATTCAATTCTTCTGTCAACTGATGACCAAGCTTGGCAATTGGATTTAATAAAGTATTGAATTTATAAGTTAATTCCGAAAAAAGCATTAGTAAAGCAAAAACAGCAATAATTAAACCAGCCACCAAACGCAAAACTTCAGCTCTAATAGCAAAAATCTCAAAAGCCTTACCCAAAAATAAACTAAATAAAATAAAAGAACTTAATAAACCAATAACAATAGCAAAAGCTCTTCTCTTGCGACCTTGAAGTGTAGACGATAAAATAATAGGCAAAACTGACAAAATACAAGGTGATAAAACCAAGAAAAACCCTTCAAAAAATGCTGAAATTAAATTAAAAGAAAAAGTCATAAATAATGTTTTAGTTTTATTTTCCCTAATTATACTCTACCCATAAAACTAATAATTCCAATTAAGTTAAAACCGCAGAAAAGATCCGCCACCAAATGGACCACCTTTTTCTTTTTTCTTTTCTCTCTTTGCATCTTTTTGTGTTTGTCCAAAAGCTTGAGCCATTTTAGTCGGATTATTAGACATACCGCCACCCATTCCCATTGATGACATTAAAGAAGTTACTTTTCTTAATTGACTAAATTCGTCTAATAATTGTTTAACTGCCTTCTCTGAAATACCAGACCCAGAGGCAATGCGGCTTTGTCGTCTTTTATTTATAATATCTGGTTTTAGTCTTTCTTCTTTGGTCATGCTTTGTATAGCAAATTCATAAAGCTTAAACTTTTGCTTGCCAGTTTCCATCAATTGATCTTTATCTTTTTTATTTAGCCCAAACAAAGAATTCATGCCCATCAAATCAAAAACTGAGCCTAAACCACCCAAACCATTCATAAAGCGAGTAATTTGTAAAAATGTTTCAAAATTGAGATTTCCTTTCATTAGGTTTTTCTCAAGAGCTTTCATTTCTTTTTCGCTAAAGTTTTCTTCGGCTTTTTTTACCAAAGCAATAATATCGCCAAAGCCCAAAATACGGTCAGCTAAACGGGCTGGATCAAATTCTTCGAGAGCTTCTATTTTTTCGCCAGTTGATAAAAACTTAATTTTAATGCCAGCTCCTTCGACTAAAGATAAAGCCGCTCCACCTCTGGCATCTCCGTCCATTTTGGTTAAAATTGCACCAGTCAAACCAATTTGAGATTTAAAAGCTTCAGCTACATTAATTGCCTCTTGTCCAATCAAAGAATCAATAACTAATAATTTTTCGGGTGGTTGAAATTTACGATCCAATAAAAGCAATTCCGCCATTAATTCATTGTCAATTTGTAAACGACCAGCTGTGTCAAAAATTACAAAATCATATTTTTCTTCTTTTGCTTTAGAATAAGCTCTCTCTGCCAAACTTAAAACATCTTGGCTTTCGGTGTCTTTGATAATATCAACTTCTATTTGATTGGCTAAAATACTTAATTGCTCAATGGCGGCTGGTCTTTGTAAGTCAAGAGCTACTAATAAAACTTTTTTGGATTGTTTTTTTAGGGTTAAAGCTAATTTGGCGGCAGTTGTTGTTTTACCAGCTCCTTGCAAGCCCAAAAGCATAATAATACTGGGTTTAAGCTTGTCATTTAAGGGTTCTGGCTTTTCGCCCAAGATTTTTATTAATTCGGTTTGAACAATATCAATAAATTTCTGAACTGGAGTAATGCCAGTAACAACTTTTTCACCAATGGCTTCAGCACGAACTCTGGTTAAAAATAATTTGATGACTTTTAAACTGACATCTGCTTCAATTAAGGCTTTTCTAACTTCGGCTAAAGCAGTATCAATATTGTCTTTGGTTAAACGATCTTCACCTTTAAAATTTTGAAGAACGGCTTGCAATCTGTCAGTTAAATTATCAAACATATTTTTAGTTTAAAAGTTTTTTCTCATTATAATAGGACTTACACAAAATGAGTTAAAATAGCTAAAAATGAATAAAAAAAGAAAAAGCTAAACGCAAATGAAAATTCATTATATATTTTTATTTTTATTTGGCTTTAATGTTTTTGTAAAGCTAGACGAAGCTAAAGCCAAAAATAATTTAAAACAAAAAAACACTGAAATAGTAATGGGCTATTATAGTTTAGCCTTGAAATGGCAGAGAAAAGGTAATTATGCTCAAGCAGAAACAGCTTATAATAAAGTAATTAGTTTATTACCTGATGACACTGAAATAAGGGCAAATTATGCCAGTTTTTTGCTAGAAGTTGATAAACCCGAAAAAGCTTTAGTTGAAATTAATAGTGTTTTGCAATTAAGCCCTAATAATGCTCGCTTAAGAGTTTTGGCTGGTCAGATTTATTTTAAATTAAACAAATTTGAAGAAGCCGCTCAACAGTTTAGAATGGCTTTGAGCTTAGAGCCAAGTTATACGCTAATTAATTATTATTTGGCTCAGTCTTTGCAATCAGCCCAGCTTTATCTCCAATCAATTGAACCTTTACAAAAAGCTTTAGCCGAAAATCAAAATAGTATAAAAATTCTTTTTGCATTAGCAATTGCTCAACATAAAACTAATAAATTAAATGAAGCAATTTCACATTATCAACAAATTCTTTCTTTAGATCCAAATTATGAATTAGCTCAATCAAACTTGGCTAAGGCTTATTATGATATTGGTAATTTAGGTCAAGCAGAAATTAATTATTTACACTTAGCTCAAATTTACCCCGGCAGATTAGACTTGTGGACTAGTTTGGCTAATATCAAATTCAAACAAAATCTTTTACCAGAAGCTATTAATTATGCCAAAAAAGCCCTTATTCTTGAACCAAATGATTCTTCTTTGAATGCTTTAATAGCCAGTTATTATGAAAAAAAAATAGACTTAAATCAAGCTTTAATTTATTATCAAAAGGCATATGATCTTGAAAATAATAGTGATTTAAAAAATAAATATTTATTGAATAAAGCTCAAATTTTATATAAAAAAGGTGATTATGAGTCAGCTGAAAGTATTATTTCTAATTTATTAATTCAAAAGCCAAATGATTTTCAGCTTAAAAGCCAATTGGCCGATATAAAACTTTGGCAAAAAAAATATACTGAAGCTAGCTCTTTGTACCGTGAAGCTTTAAATTTAAACCCGAATTTTAATAAGCAGAAATTATTTTTGTTTAATTATGCAACCTCATTGACGGCACAAAAAGACTGGCAAAATGCTGAAGATGTTTGGAATATATATACTAAAATTGATGCAAATAATAAATTAGCTTTGTTTAATTTGGGTATAGCTCTGGAAGAACAAAATAAAAACAATGAAGCTATTAATGCCTATCGAAAAAGTATTAATGCTGGATATACAAAACAAATAGCTTTAAACGAAATTGTTAATTTACAAATAGAATTAAATGATTGGAAAAATGCAGAAGCTTCATTAAAAGAGCTAATTAATTTAAATTCTCGTAAAACAAAGTATCAATTAATTTTGGCAAAAATATTAGTAAAGCAAAACCGCAAAGAAGAAGCCATTAAAGTTTTAAAAGAAGCAGGACAAGAAGAAGCCGCAGTAGAACTAGAACTTGATTTGGTGGATCGAATTGCTAAAGCTGGCGATTATTATACTGCTTCTTCTGAATATCAAAAAATACTAAATGAAAATCCTAATAATTTCAATGCTATTATGGGCTTAGCTGATTCGTATGCAGGTATTGGGCAATATGACAGAGCGGCAAATTTATATGTTAAAGCTTTGAGTTTACAATCTAATAGTTTTCTGGCTCAATTTAATTATGCTGGTACTTTAGCTAATTTGCAAAAAGATGAAGAAGCCATTGAAGCCTATAAAAAAGCTATTAACTTAAATCCTAATTATGCTGAAACTTATTATGCTTTAGGATCAGTTTTATTTGATAAAGATTTAAACCTAGCGAAAACCTATTGGAAAAAATACCTTGAAATCAGCCCGAATGGTGAATACAAAAGTAATATTTTAAGTAAAATACCTAATCTTTGATTTTTATATTTTGATTTAAGCTAATATGTTTATTTAATTATAAATTTGTCTTTAAACACTTATGAAAGCTAATTTTTTACAAAATATTATTGAGCACAAAAAACAAGATTTAGAAATCATTAAAGCTCAGAAAAGTCTAAATCAGTTAATTTATGAAGTTAATAATTTAAATAATATTACCGAAAAAAATAATGCTGAATTTTTAAAAGCTTTATCAGATGAGAATAATATTAATATAATTGCTGAAATAAAAAGATTTTCTCCATCCAAAGGAGCTTTACGCCCAGATTTAAATCCGATTGAATTAGCCCAAACATATAAAGAAGCTGGAGCAAAAGCTATTTCTGTTTTAACTGAGAGGCATTTTTTTAAAGGTCATAATCAAGATTTAGAGCAAGTTAAACAAAAAGTCAAAATTCCAATTTTAAGAAAAGACTTTATTATTGACAAATATCAAATTTGGGAGTCTAAGCTGATTGGAGCAAATGCGATTTTATTAATTGCCGCTATTTTAAGCTTGTCTGAATTAATCGAGTTTTCAGCGATTGCCAAAGATTTAAACCTTGATATATTATTCGAAGTGCATGATAGAGATGAATTAATTAAGTGTCTGAAAGCTAAACCTCAAATTTTAGGTATTAATAATCGTAATTTAAAAACCTTTGAAGTTGATTTGAATATTTCACATTCTTTAATTCAGGAATTTAAAAGTTCAGATATTCAAGTCTGGGTCAGTGAATCTGGTATTAATGATTGTGAAGATATTATAAATTTGCACAAAAGTGGCTTTAAAGCTTTTTTAATTGGAGAAAGTTTATTAAAATCTCAAGACCCAGCCTCCAAGTTAATAAATTTACAAAAATCAAAAAATTAATATTATGTCTAAATTTATTTTCGTTTTACTTTTTTCATTTTCTTTCAGTCAGCTAATTAACTTTCAAGTACAAGCTATTGATAATTTTCCCTCTCCTTATTCTTCTTTGGTGTCGCCACCTGAAACACCAGCAGTAATTATTAATAAGCCAAATAATAATAAATGCCCAAATAAACCGAAGCTTCTTTTAATTAAAGATTCAGAATGGTGTGAAATTTATGACAGTACAACCAAAGCCATAACCGAACAAGGTTTAAGCCAAAAATTAGGTTCAGAAAAAGCCCTCTCTATTATGTTAGGTTTGGTTTTCAAAGAATCTTCATTTCGCAAAAATGTTAAGGGAAAAGCTGGCGAAATAGGTTTAACTCAAATTATGCCTTCTACGGGTCAATTTATCTGTCAAATGAAAGAAAAAGACTTATTTAAAGCGGAAAATAATTTGAATTGTTCGGCTAAATATTTAAATTTACTTTTATCAGATAATTATTTTGCAGGAGATTTAGAAAAAGCTTTAATTGCTTATAATCAGGGTTGGGGCAATGTACAAAAAGGTATTTTCTTTACTGAAGATATTAATTATGCAAAATTAATCATGAATGAATATGCCCCTAAATTTTTATTTTAAGGACTATATTTTATTATTTTATTTGACGAAAGTAAGAATTAAACCACTAACTGCATTTTCTTCTAGGAATTTATTAGCCGCAATTTTAGTACTAAAAGGTTGATTTGTTAAAACTCGGTATAACTTTTTATTATCATCTGGAAATTGATAAATGATAGTTTTAATACTTTTTAACTTTAATAATTTAGCCTGCATTTCTTTGGCATAATCAGGCTTTTCAAATGCTCCAAACTGAACTCCATACTCAAAAGATTTAACAAATGAGTTTGAAGTGGTATTAGATGCTGGTTTAACCGTTGTCGCATTAGTTGTTGAAACAGCTGGCTTAGCAGTATTAATACTTGAATTATTATAAGCAGTAATAAGCCCTTGTTGTGGTGCTAAAGAATCAAGTGAGTTTTTGGCTTCTAATTTAGAATTAAACTTTTGAAAGCTATTAACTCTATAAATACTGCGACCATCTGAAGCTTTTGCTGGCTCAACTTCAGTTTCGATTTTTTTCTTTTTCAATTCAGTTTTAAAATCAATTGCATTTTCTAAGTCAAAAAATGAAGCATATTGAATTTGAAATTTACTCGTTGAATTTGTATTGCTTGAACTACTATTATTTGAATTAGAATAAATATTAAGAGAACTAGATCCCGAGTTAGAAGTTGAATTAGAAATTGTTTTATTCGACAAGGGCAAGCTTAAACTAACTAAACCAATTCCTTCTTCAACTAAACCAATTTGCTCAGCCGCTCTTTTTGATAGGTCAATAATGCGACCATTGTCAATTTCAGAGCGATTATTAATGCGTACATTAACCGATTTTTTAGTTTTGGAAGAAGTTACTTGAACAATTGATCCCAAAGGTAAAGTAGCATGAGAAGCGGTTAAATCATTCATATCAAATAATTCGCCACTAGCTGTTTTTTTACCCTGAAATCGTTCACCAATCCAAGAAGCTTTTCCTTCTTTCTGAATTGAATTAAATTCCTGATTAGATAAAGCAAAACTTGGAATTACCAGATTAAAGCTTGAAAAAGCGAAACCTAAGAATAATAAACTAATTAAATTTTTATTCTGTGAATTTTTAGAATTAGAATTGAACATAAATATTTTTCTGACATTTTAAATAATTTTATAAAAGTCTAGTCATAAATGCTCAAATAATCCATTAAATTTAGCTATGGAACAAATTTTAAACTCAATCGTCTTGCTTAATATTTGTTTTTTATTTAAGTATTATTTTTTTTGAAGTATTTTTGGTGAAATAAAAGACCAATTACGGTTAAAAAGCCAATCATAATAAACCAATACCAAATTTTTTGTGGACTATAAGCCAACCATAAGAATTGACTTAATTCAAAAGAATTTAAATGTAAAGCTTTAGATAAAGTTATTAAAATTTGATCTTTAGGTAATTCGCTAGCAGATTGAGCAGACCAATTTAATTTTTCGGTTAAATATTTTAAAGCCAAAGAGTGCTTATCCGAATGAACTTGATACCAATAGCCAGCCACCAAGCTACCAAAACCCCAACCAATTGCTTCGGGTAAATTTGCATAACCCATATATTGTCCTTCTTTGCCTTTGGGTGAGATTAAACCTAAATATTCACGCATGCGTGGACTAGCTCCCATTTCTCCAATTGAAAAAACAATAATACCAATAATACAAATCAAAGCTGACTGAGAAAAGCCAAACAAAAACATACCAATTAAAACTACTAAAATTCCAATAATCATTGAAGTAATTAAATCTATTCGCTTAAAGAAAAAAGAAAACGGAATCATAAGTAATAAAATAGTGCCGCAATTAATGCTAATTAACCATTCAGTCGGTATTTGTTTGCCAGCTTTTGCTAATTCAATCCAATTCGCATTATGAAATAATTCACCAATTTGCAGTAAAAGCGGAGCTGAATTAATCCAATCATCAATAAAATTTGGCAATAAATCAAAAATCTGATTATACATCATCCAAAAGCCTGAATAAACCAGCAAAAAACTGATTAAACTTGGCTTGAACATTTCTTTAAAAGTAATAATTGGCAGTTTTAAAAGTTCGGATAATGTTTTTTTTGTATTATCTGTTAATTGATTTTCGGCTGGTTTAAGAAAAAATAAAAGCAAAAAGTTTAAACTTACAATTAAGGCATTACCAAAAAAGACCCAAGACCAATCAACTAAACGCAAAAAGCCAGCCAGCCAAGGACCTAAAAAACCACCCAAATTAATTAACCAATAAAATATTCCCCAGCCAATAGATGAATTTTTGTTATTTAAAGAACTAACTAATAAACCCTGAACCGCTGGCTTAAATAAAGCTGTCCCAGACGCTAAAAGCATACAGCCAGCCCAAAAACCAAAAAAACTAGTTTGCGTTGCCATCAATAAATAACCAATTACTTTAATACAAATGGCTGCAAAAATAGTTTTTCGATGCCCAAAATAATCAGACAAAGATCCAAAGACAATTGGCAATATAGACTGAATTAAAGCCCAGCTTGCATAAATTTGTCCTTTTTGAATATGCGTAAACTCTAGTCCGCCAGCGGAAACTGCTCCGACAATATAAATTGACAAAAGCATTCTAACGCCATAATAAGCTAATCTTTCGACAAATTCCATGGAATTAGAAACATAAAATTGCGAAGAAAAGCTCTTAATCACGGTTAAATCGATTTGTATTATTTAATTTAAAAAGTATAAAGGCATTGAAGTCTTTTTTACAAAATTAATTAAGCCACCAATTTATCAGAATGAATAACTGAAACACTATTCATAGCTAATTGAATAGAACGAATAGCCGCTACCATTTCAATCTGAGAGGATAAATTACTAATAGCTTTACCAATTCCAATTCCACTAGCACCAGCCGATAAAGCTAAAGGCACAGTAATTGAGGATAAGCTACCAGCCGACATAATACAAGCATTTGGACAAGCTATTTTTAATTCAATTGTATTAGCTAAGGTAATTTTTGCTTTTTCTATTTGACCAATTGCACCAGTATGTGAAGCTTTTGAAATTGATCCACCTTCGGTTTGTATAATTGGAACGCCAGATTCATATAATTCTTGGGCTAAATCAGCTTGTTCATTTGGGCTTAAATAACCTGGAACTGTAACCGATAAATTATATAAATCTCGATTCAGTAAATAATTAACATCTTCTAAAATTTGCTTGGAAGTCATAATTAAGCCTTTTGGATAAAGATGATCATAATTACCTAATTCAAGATAATCAGCTCCTAATTTGGACGCTTTAACCAAATTCTTAGCATCTAAAGAAGAGACAAATAATTTAGTTTCTGACTTTACAAGTAAGTTTTTGACTAATTTTATAATTTGTTCATCATCGCAAATATCAATGGCACTTACTTTGCAAAATACAGCGGCATCAATAATGCCCAAAACATTTTCTGCATTTCTATTTTCTATACCAGCAATTATTTTTAAAAAAGGTTTATTAAGCATATATATATTTCACTCAAAAGCTTTATCGGAATTTTTCAACTTTAAAGTCTAACTCAAAAAAAATTTATAAGTAATGCTTTTAGAAAAATTTTATTTTTATTTAGCTTTGTTAGACTTTTCAGGATAAATCATTGATTTCAGTTCAAATTCTATAATAAACTTTAAGGTAAATTAAATAAACCTATTATATTTCTTTACAAAATAAGAGTTTTAATGAGTAATTTAGATTGGCAAAATATTATAAATATTGAAAAATCCTCCGATTCTCAGAAGGTAAACTTAAGTATTTTGATTTTAGTTTTGGCTTTTTTGGCTATTTTATCTCGTCTATTTTTCTTGCAAGTAATGAGAGGGTCTTTTTATAAGGAACAAGCTCAAGATAATACAACTTATATTTTAACCCAAGCCGCTCCTCGTGGTATTATTTACGATAGAGATCACCGAGTTTTAGCTAGCAATAAACAATCCCCCTCAGTTATTATTTTGCCATCAATTATTTTTCAGCAAGATATTGAAAAAACTTCACGCAAATTAGCTTTAATCCTCAAGAAAAGTCCCAAAGAAATTCAAAGACGCTTAAATAAATTAAATAAAAAAGATTCGCGACCTTTTACTTTTGAATCTAATTTATCTTTAAATCAGGTTGCCGCTATTTATGAAAATCAAATTGAATTACCGGGTATTACAATTCAACAGCAAGCCGCCAGATATTATACGCATGGTAAGTCTTTAAGTCATGTTTTGGGCTATACTGGCGAAGTTAGCGAAGCTGAAATTAATAATAATCCAGATCGTAAATTACATGATTTGATTGGTAAATATGGCATCGAAAAATTGCTAGATGAAGACTTAAGAGGAATTAATGCTTATCAGGGTATAAAAATTAATAGATATGGTCAGCCAGCAGAGAGAGTAGATCTAAATAATGTCAATTCTTCCAAGCCTTCTTCGGGCAAAGATATTACTTTAACTATTGATTTAGATATTCAAAAAGCCGCTGAAAAAGCTATGAAAAGCCTGAAAGGAGCTGTTGTCGTTGTCGATACGCAAACTGGTGAAGTTCTAGCTTTAGTTAGTAAGCCAGACTTTGATCCTAATTTATTTACATCTAGGGTTAGCGTGAGCTTGTGGAAGCAAATTAGTGAACAAAAAGCTTTTTTAAACCGTGCTATTTCGGCATATGCACCTGGTAGTATTTGGAAGCCGCTGGTTCTTTTGGTTGCACTTGAAACTAAAGCTGTAAAACCAGATGAAAAAATTGCAGTTAGTGGAGCTTATTATTTGGGTAATACTCGCTTTGGTGACTGGACCAGTGCTACTGGAATTTTTACTTTACAAAAAGCTTTGGCTTGGTCTCGAGATACTGCTTTTTATAAAATGGCTGTTCGCATGAGCGATAAAAGTATTACTGAATGGGGCAAAAAATTTGGAGCTGGACAAAAAACAGGCATTGAATTGCAAGATGAAAGTATTGGTTGTATTCCAGATGAAGCTTGGAAAGCCAAACATTTGAAATCTCGCTGGTATCCAGGTTATACTTTGCATTATTCAATTGGGCAAGGTTATTTGCAATTAACACCAGTGCAAGCGGCAAGGCTAACAGCGGCTTTAGCTAATAATGGTATTGTGCCTAAATTAACTTTAATTAAACAAATTGGCGATCAATTACCAAAAAGACCCTCTCTTGAAAGATTTAAGATTTCTGAAACTGCGACTAAAGTTGTGAAAGAAGGTATGTTGGAATGTGTTGAAACTGGAACTTGTCAAGCTTCAAAATTACCAGGTATTAAAATTGCTGGCAAAACTGGATCGGCAGAAGCCCCGCCTAATCGGAAAACGCATGGTTGGTTTGCTTCATATGCACCAGTTGATAAACCAGAAATTGCCATTATTGTTTTTGCGGAAGCTGGGGGACATGGTGGCTCAGTAGCTGCTCCAGTAGCTAAAGATATATATTTGGCTTATTTTCGGAAATATCATAAATATAAATTACCGGGGCAAAAAGAAAATAATGAAGAAAATTTACCACAAGAGAATTTAACTATAGACAATGCAGAAATAATGGATTAACTTAAAATTAAATTGGGAAAAGATCAAAAAGACTCATAAATATACAGATGAATATTCAAAAACTAATCGATATCTGGACTGCTTTTATTTATTCATGGATACCAGCTCTGCTTATTTTATGGTTTTTAATTGCTCGCAAGCCAATTATTAAAGTATTACCTCCTTTGGCTGGCTTTTTGGCTGGGGCAGTTTTATCTATTATTGCTGGTTATGCTAATCGTTATTCATCAATTCATTTTGCACCGGGTGAAGAGAGTCCTTTATTTTTTCTTTTGGTTGGCATTACAGAAGAATTAATCAAATTTACCGCTAGTGTGGCGGGCTTATTTATGGTGTCAGGTGGCAAATGGAAGCAAAACTTTCAGAATAATTGGTTGGCTCAGTCATTGTCTGGCTCGCTTGGGTTTTCGGCGGCTGAGAACTTTGTTTATGGTATGGACGGACAAGGTAGCATTGCTAGAGTTGTGCCATTAATTGCTCATATTTTCTTTGCGGTTTTTTGGGGAATGGGGCTTTATAAGGCAACGCTAAATATTTCAAAAGTCAAAAAATCTTTATTTATTATTATAGGTTTAATTCAAGGTATTATTTTGCATGCGGCATATGATTCAGCTGTCAGTGAGCATATTTTAAGCGATGTACAAAAAGTTTCAGCTTGGTTGATTTTGAGTATTGCAATTTTTGTAACTATTTATTTTCATATTAAATTAATCAAAAAATATGAAGCCCAAACAGACTTTACTTTAATTAAAAACGATGAAATCGTAAAACCTGAAAAGCTAGATTCGCAGAAAAAAACTTCTAATTTGCCCTGGATAATTATGTCTTTGTTTGTGCCTGGTAGCGGTCATGTTATTGGCAAACAAGAGTTTTTTACGGGTTTTAGTTTTTTCTTATTGTCGGCTTTATTTCCTTATATTTTATTGCGATTTGCCGTTAATGAATTTATTAGCAAAAAAACTATTTCACCTTTAGGAGCAGATCAATCATTAAATAGTCCAGATTTAGCTATTACTATTTTGCAAATTGCTATTTGGTGTTTAGTTTCTTATATTGCGATTGGTGCTTGGTCAGCTTGGGAAGTCAGTCAAAAAGATAATTATAAAGATGAAAAGAAAAGGCGTTTTAGTGCTTTATTCCCGATTACCACTTTGTTTTTTACTAGTTTAATTATGAGTATATTTTTGCCAGTTTTTGAAAGAGAAAAAGAAAAGCAAAAAGCTGAAGAGAAAAAAATGGTCATCAAAGAAATTCCTTTGGGTTTAAAGTGGGAAATTGAAAGGACTCCGCCCGCTCCACAAAAGGAAATTGAAAAAGATAGCGACAAGGTAAAGATTGATAATATTACTTGGGAAAATGCTAAGCAAAAGCCAAATCAAAATCAAAAGAAAAAAGAGAAAGAAGAACAATCCAAGAAAAAAGTATCAAGTGGTGTTTCAAATAGTGATAGTAATAATATGCAAAATCTGCCCAAAAAAATACCTTCGATTGGTTTAATTGGGGTGCAGTTAGCTGAAATGAGAATGGGACAATTTTCACGGGCTTATATATCATATGTTTATCCGGATACTAGTGCTGAAAGAGCGGGTTTAAAAGCGGGTGATTTAATAATTTCAGTTAATGGAAAATCTTCTTCGGGTCTTGGTGCTTCTCAGGTTAGTAGCTTGGTAAAAGGTCCAATTGGTACTTCAGTGGAATTAATTGTTTTTAGAGATGGCGAAGGGGAAGTCAAAATTAAAGCTTTTCGGACGGGTGGAATGTTTACCACTGAAGAGTCTCGCTAAAGAAAAGCCAATAATCAATAAATACTTTTTCAGTTCTATTTTTTTAATAATGTAAATTTTAATTTAATGTCAGTTCGATGACTAAAAACGCAAAAAGCCGCTTAAGAAAGAAGTTTACAAAGGCATGAAAGATTTTATTTTCAACTCACATTAATTTAAGCGGTAACCATTTTTTTGCGTTTTAATATTTTGTAAGCATCAGCCAATTTACGGTCATAGCCACGGCTTAAATAATTAGGACCATTGTATAAGCGGGCAATTTCTACAAAGTTTTTTTCTCTGGCGGCTATTAATAATGAGGTATTTGAAGAAATAAAACGCACTAAAGCTTCCAATTGCTGATATTCGCTGTTTTCCATGGCATTACTAAATTCAATCAAAGAATTAAAACCAACTATTTTATAATTCATGCCTAAAATTTGTCCTAAACCAAAACTAGTGGCTTTAATAGCCGAACTTGGTGATTGCAAAATTGCTTGTTCATATGCTTTTCTGCCAGTAAAACGACTATCTTTTTTGGCTGATTCAATGCTTATACTAGCTGGCAAGAAAAATGGACGAGTTGAAGCAAATCTTTGAAAGAAGTCTGGTTCAAATCTAACTTTACATTTATTGGAAAATTCATGGTCTTTTGAGTAAAAACCTTGACCAGAAGATTCAATATCAACAATGGCTCTCAAAAGAGCTGGTTCAAGCTTTCTTTCATGAGCTAATTCTGTAATTAAAAAATCTTTTTCGGCTGGAGTTAAAAGCTTATTTACCAATTTGATCAAAAGTATAAAAGTTGATAAATATTTCATGCCCCTTTCTTTGCAATTCTGATCACTTATTAAAAATTTTTAAGATAAAGAGAAAGACTTAAGATTCAAACTTTTGGATTATACTTTTTGACTAGACTATCTTTTTAAGATTTTTATCTTTCTGTTCAATATTAATTATGTTTAAGTTTTATTTTATTATTGTTTTTTTTATTGCTAGTGTTTTTTGTAATTTTAATAATGCTAATAATGCTTTGGCTCAACCAACTGAATTATTAAAAACTCTTTCTAAAAATACAGATATTACTACTAATTTACCCGAAAAGAATCCGACTTTGGTTAATGGAGAAATTTCAGAGTTAAGAAGAAAAATTTCAGAATTATTTAATATCGATAAAGCTAATGTTATTTTTGATGAAAAAGTTATTTTTGAAATAAGCGGAACAACTGAATTGACAGCCAATGAGAGAGCTAATTATATAAATATTAAACTAGAAAAAATATTAAGCCAAATTATCAAAAATCAAAATACACCATATATTTCAATCGAAAAAAGACATCAATCAAATGTCATATTAGTCAATTCAGAGTATTTATTAACAATTACTGCTAATGATTTAAAAATTCAAAATAGCGTCTCAGAGGAAGAATTAGCTAGTATTTTAAAAGTAAAAATAAAATTCCTACGGGGCAAG
>CANLFK010000008.1 GCA_947489925.1 Candidatus Caenarcanales bacterium | reverse complement strand
ATAAAATATTAGGAGGCGTAAAATTCCAAGGTGCATTGAATAAATGAGTATTAGCAAAAGCACTAGGAGAGCCAATAACAGTATTTGAGCCACCACCACTGGGAGAAGAAACCATACCAGTCCTACTATAACTATTTACCTGTGTTTGATTCAGGTTTTGCGAGGCATTTTGTAATTGAATTTGATTATTATTGCTTATATCAGAAGCTGTTCCACCCGAAAAATTGCCCTCCACTGCAATATCAGCTCTAAGTTTTAGGCTAAACCCAAAAGAAAGCCCAAGGCTAACTGCAGTCAATAAGACTAAACCTTTTCTTATATTCATTTTTTTATTAAAGCCTAACAATGTTTTTCTCCACTTAGTCAAATAAGAAGGCTAGATTATTCTTGCTCCTAATAATCTGTAGAATTAATTTACCCAAACTAATTAATTAATTATCAAAAGATTATATGGAAATCATTAAAAACTTAAATTAATTGACTAAAACTGCTTTTGAACAGCACTACAAATTTTTAAACCATTGCGAAAATGTCCTAATATCTCACCAGTGCTATAAGCTAATTCTTTATTTCCTTGGACAAAAGCTTCTGGAGTATTATATTTTTTTCTTTCTTTTTCGATTTCAACACTATAACTTTGCAGAAGAAGCAAATTAGCATAAAAAATTTGTTCGTCAATTAATTCTAAATGACCACTTAAACATAAAGTTTCTAAACCGTGTGTAAGCAAATCGGCCTTGTATGGATTGTATAAATCGGCTGGCGTAAAAGTTTGAGCTGCTTGCTTTAGCCTAAAATAATAATCTCTCAGTTCATGATTAAAAAGCGATGGATATATATTTTTTTTAGTTGAAAGACCTACCAAATAATGACCGCCTTGACAAGCTCTTTCAGTATTATAAACTGGGTTAATTTCTGGTAATTGCCTGTAAAAATGATTGACCATGAAATACCAACTGGGCTCTTTGTCAGCATTTTGTCTAAAATCTTTTTGCCAGTCTCTATTAATAATATATTCGTTTAAAGTTTGTCCACTTTGTAAAGGCGTATTAAGTGATACTTTTTTTAATAGATAATAAGCTGAATATTGGGCAATATGAGATTCACCAACAAATACATTTCTTTTGTAATTAAAAGGCACAGAAACAGCAAATTTCTGCATTTGTTTATTACTACTTGCACCAATACTAGTATGAAATAAAACCCACCAGCAAAATTCATCGTTCTTTGCACATTTTAAATTATCAAAAGGAATAGCTAATTCATCTAAATAATTGATAGCCTCTTTTGTGTAAAGCTTAATTTGCAATGAAGAGCGATTATCTAGATTTTGATGTCTAGTTTTGTCTCTTAACGCTTGCAAATCAAAGACTTTAGCTTTTAAAGGAGCAAATATATTAATAAAAATAAATAAACAAACCCCACAAAGGAGATTTCTTCTTATTTGTAAAACAGCAAGAATATTAATCAATATTACACAAAAACTTAAGTATTTCCTTTTTAATATGAAAACCTTATATTAATTTATAATTAAGACTTTTAAAACTTTATTTTTTTGCTCTGGTTACCAAATATTCAACAGCATCACAAACTGTTATTAACTTTTCTGCTTCTTCGTCTGGAATCTCTACATTAAATTCCTCTTCAAAAGCCATTACTAACTCAACTACATCCAAAGAGTCGGCCCCTAAGTCTCCCATAAAGGAAGAAGATTCAGTTACTTTTTCTTTGTCTATCGATAATTGCTTCGAAACAACATCTTGGACTTTAGCTAGAGCTTGTTCTCTGTCCATGCTTAAAATTATATTTTGTGAAACTATTACGAAAATTAGAATACATTATCTTTTAAAGAATCACAATAGATTCAAATAATTTTCTTTTAATATTTTTGATTTTCTCTAATTTAACTCGCCCGATTATTTGCAATAAATATTACTCCCCGCTGCTTTTCAAGAGATATTGAGAGTGAGAGAGTAAATTATTATTGCTTTTTTTATATAATTAATTAATCCTTGCCAGCAATTAAATTAAGAGCAGAACCAGCTTTAAACCAAGCAATTTGACTACTCCTATTTGAGAATTGCTATAAAGAACATCTATCAACTAATTTATAAAAATTGATTAAAATAATTATAAAAAAAGCTAGGACAGACACAAATGACACTAATGAAACAGAAAATATATCAAATAGACGCATTTGCAAACAAGGTTTTTTCAGGAAACCCAGCGGCAGTTTGTCCACTTGAACAATGGTTGAGTGATGATATTTTACAAAAAATAGCAATGGAAAACAACCTTGCTGAGACGGCATTTTATACAAAGGAAGATAATCAGTATCAAATAAGATGGTTTACACCCACAGTTGAAGTTGATCTATGTGGACACGCAACATTAGCCGCAGCTTTCGTTTTATTCAACTACGAAAATCATAAAGGAAACATTATTCACTTTAATTCCCCAAGAAGCGGAGAACTAACAGTAACTAAAAAAGCAGAATTATTGACATTGAATTTTCCGACAGACTCATTTCAAGCGGTAGAATTATCACCTGAAATAGCTGAGAGCTTTAATATTAAACCTAACCTAGCCTTCAAGGGCAAAACAGACTTTTTGCTTGTGTTTGACACAGAAGATGAAATAAAGGAAATAATTCCACTATTTGACAAAATCTCAAAGCTCAAAGCACGCGGAGTTATTATAACGGCCAAAGGTGATGAGGTTGATTTTGTGTCAAGATTTTTTGCACCACAATCGGGAATCAATGAAGACTCTGTAACTGGTTCGGCTCATACTACTTTAACTCCATATTGGACAAAACGGCTGAATAAAACTGAATTAACAGCAATACAACTGTCAGAACGCAAAGGGTATTTACAATGCCGTTGCTTAAAAGACAGGGTTGAAATTAGCGGAGAAGGGAGGCTGTACTTAATCGGAGAAATATACTTAGAATAGAAAAGTAGTAAGAATGCAATCTATAAAACCTCAATCCTTACCAGCAATTAAATTAAGAGCAGAACCAGCTTTAAACCAAGCAATTTGACTTTCATTGAATGTATGATTCACTTGAACTTCTTCTTGTGAACCGTCTTTGTGTTTAATGATTAAAGAGAGCGGTTTATTTGGAGCAAATTCAGTTAAACCAATAATTGATAATTTGTCATCTTCTTGAATTTTGTCATAGTCGCTCGCATTAGCAAAAGTTAAGGGCAACATTCCTTGTTTTTTAAGATTTGTTTCATGAATACGAGCAAAAGATTTTACAATAATTGCCCTGCCACCTAACCAACGAGGTTCCATTGCTGCATGTTCACGACTTGAGCCTTCGCCATAATTCTCATCACCAATAACAATCCAACCTAAGTTCTGGGCTTTATAAGCTCTGGCTACTTTGGGTACTTCATCGTATTGATTCGTAATTTGATTTTTAACAGAATTAGGTTTTTCATTAAAGTAATTAATAGCCCCAATTAATAAATTATTAGAAATATTATCCAAATGCCCACGATATTTTAGCCAAGGTCCAGCCATTGAAATATGATCAGTTGTACATTTACCTTTTGCTTTGATCAATAAAGGTGCATCAATAATATCTTTGCCGTCCCAAGCTATAAAAGGAGCTAAGGTTTGTAATCTATCGCTAGTTTCAGAAATATTAACTTGTACTTTAGATCCATCTTCGGCTGGAGAAATATAACCGTCTTCGTCTTTTACAAAGTTCTTTGGTGGTAATTCATAACCATTTGGCGCTTCTAGTTTGATTTTTTCGCCTTTTTCATTTTTTAAATAATCAGTTTTTGGATTAAATGATAAATTACCAGCTAAAGCAAAAGCAGTTACTATTTCAGGACTAGAGACAAAAGCAAAAGTTTCGGGGTTAGAATCATTACGAGCGGCAAAATTACGATTAAAACTGGTAATAATTGAATTTTTATCCCCTTTTTGAATATCATTGCGTTTCCACTGACCAATACAAGGACCGCAAGCATTTGCCATAACTTCAGCGCCGAGCTTTTCTAAAACTGCTAATTGCCCATCTCTTTCAATAGTGGCTCTTACTCCTTCAGAACCGGGAGTTATTAAAAACTGAGATTTTGCTTTTAAGCCTTTTTCTAAAGCTTGTTTTGCCAAACTAGTTGAACGGTCAATATCTTCATAACTTGAATTTGTACAACTACCAATCAAAGCCACTTTTAAGTCATTTGGATAATTATTTTCCTTAACGGCCTTAGCAAATTCAGATAATTTCCAAGCTTTATCTGGCGTAAAAGGTCCATTAATATGTGGTTCAAGTTCATTTAAGTTAATCTCAATAACTTGGTCATAATAATTATTAGGATTTTGTTCAATTTCAGCATCTGGAACTAAAAATTGAGAAACTTTATTTGCCAAATTAGCAATTTCTTCTCGTCCAGTTGCTTTTAAATAATTTGCCATTTTTTCATCATAAGGAAAAACAGAAGTTGTCGCTCCGATTTCTGCTCCCATATTGCAAATAGTGGCTTTTCCCGTACAACTAATAGACTTTGTGCCATCTCCAAAATATTCAACTATTGCACCAGTTCCACCTTTAACTGTTAAAATACCAGCCAAAGCCAAAATCACATCTTTAGCAGAAGTCCAGCCAGAGAGTTTACCAGTAAGTTTTACACCAATAATTTTAGGAAATTTAAGTTCCCAGCTCATGCCAGCCATTACATCAACCGCATCTGCACCGCCAACCCCAATGGCTAACATTCCCAAGCCTCCTGCATTCGGAGTATGAGAGTCAGTTCCAATCATCATTCCACCCGGAAAAGCATAATTTTCCAAAACTACTTGATGAATAATACCCGCACCCGGCTTCCAAAAACCAATGCCATATTTATTTGAAACCGAAGCCAAAAATTCATAAACTTCACGGTTTTTTTCATTGGCATTATTTAAGTCTTTTTCGGCACCAATTTCTGCCTGAATTAA
The DNA here is from genome assembly GCA_947489925.1 of Candidatus Caenarcanales bacterium. GTDB lineage: Bacteria > Cyanobacteriota > Vampirovibrionia > Caenarcaniphilales > Caenarcanaceae > JAAFJH01. The sequence continues at coordinate 22,111 of CANLFK010000008.1, read as the reverse complement.
ATGGTCGCAATGCACGGTAGAAGGAACAGCCACTGTGGGAATACCAGCCGACATAAATTGCAGAAGTGCCATCTGAGCAGTTGCATCTTGCATAGCCACACGGTCTGGGTAAAAATCAACATAAGATTTTCCACGCTGCGGAGCTGTTTGCAAGTTTTGGTCGGCTAAATGAGCATATAATATTTTTTCGGTTAAAGTTAAAGGTTTGCCTAAAAGTTTTCTGGCTTGCTCTATTTTGGCTGGCATCTCTGAATAAAGCTTTTGAATTAAATCTAAATTGAAAATCATGAGTAATAAAAAAATAAGTTATTTAATATTATCAATTAAAACAGTTAGAATAAATTATTTTCAAACAGCTTATTAAAGTCTATTTGTATAATTAGTTTTTACCAAATTAATATTAAATATTTACTCAATGATAATTGTTCAAGATCTTGTTAAGTCATATGGCTCTCGTATTTTATTTGAAAAAGTTTCAGTTCAATTCTCGCCAAATAATCGTTATGGTCTGACTGGCCCAAATGGAGCTGGCAAATCTACTTTTCTCAAAATTTTGCAAGGCGATGAAGAATCTTCGGGTGGAATTATTACTGTTCCTCGCAGAGTCGGTATTTTACGGCAAGATCAATTTAAATATGACCAAGTTCGTATTATTGACACGGTTTTAATGGGCAATAAATTTTTGTGGTCAGCCATGGAAGAGCGGGATCAATTATGTGAAGAAGAAAATATTACTGATGAAATGGGTATGCGTTTGGCTGAACTCGAAATGACAATAGCCGAAGAAAATGGTTATGTAGCTGAAAATGAAGCAATTAAGCTCTTGCAAGGTATTGGCATTCCCAAGGATAAACATTTTAATTTAATGACTTCTTTGCCAACCGATTTAAAATTTAGAGTGCTTTTGGCACAGGCTTTATTTGGCGACCCAGACGCTTTATTTTTAGATGAACCAACTAATTATTTGGATCTTGAATCAATTAATTGGCTTGAAAACAGGCTGAAGCAATACAATGGAACTTTAATTGTTATTTCGCATGATAGACATTTTTTAAATTCAGTTTGTACTCATATTGCTGATATAGACTATGACACCGTCATTATTTATCCTGGTAATTACGATGATATGGTTTTGGCAAAAACTAGCTCTCGTGAAAGAATTGAAAATGAAAACCGTGAAAAAGCCCGTAAAATTGAACAATTGCAAGACTTTGTTAATAAATTTGGAGCTGGAACAAGGTCTACACAAGCACAATCTAAGAAAAAAGAAATTGAAAGAATTGGCACAACAGAATTAAAAAAATCAAATATTCAAAGACCTTATATTAAATTTGATATTAAAAGACCGTCTGGGAAAGAAGTTTTAACCATTAAAGAAATTAGTAAGTCTTATACTCAGGAAGACGGTTCTGTTGTTCAGGCTATCAAAGACTTTTCAACTATTATCAGGCGTGGCGAAAAAGTTGGAATTATCGGTAATAATGGTTTAGGCAAAACAACGCTTTTACGGATTTTAATGGGTGAATTAGCTCCAGATAGCGGTTCGGTAATTAATGGACATGAAGTTACTAAAGGATATTTCCCGCAAGATTATAAACAAGAAATTGTCGCTGGTTTAAATGCCTTTGAATGGCTAGAAAGATTTGCTAAAGATGAGAATAGTGAAATTTTGCGTAGTTATTTAGGACGAATGTTATTTAGCGGAGAAGAAGCCTTAAAGAAAACAGAAAAACTGTCTGGAGGAGAATCTGCACGATTAATTATGGCTAGGCTAATGCTTGAGCAAAATAATTTATTAATACTTGATGAACCAACTAATCACCTTGATTTAGAAGCTGTCAGTGCTTTATCTGAGGCAATTAAAGGTTTTACGGGTACTGTTATTTTTGTAACACATGACCGTGATTTGATTAGTAATGCCGCTAGTCGTATTATTGCTTTTAGACCTAATAATATTATTGATGATTATTCTGGTCCATATGAAGAATATTTATTTTCCTTAAAAGGTAAAAATCCCTCAAATAATTCTTCTGGTGAAGATGGAAAAGAAAGCAAAAATAATAAAAATAAAGGCAAAAATAAAAAAGAAGCTTCTGTTTACGATAATCTTTAATATGGCAATTCTATGACTGAATAAAAGCTCTAAGTCGCAAAAGAAGTAGTAATTTAAAGGAAAATGATTTGTAGAAATGAGTCAAGATAAGCAAAAAATACTATTAGTTGGCAATCCGAATATTGGAAAGTCAGCACTATTTCATGCTTTGAGCGGAGAAATTATTGAATTAGAAAAGTACAAAGACAATAGAATAGAAATATTAAAAACCTCATTAAATAAGAGAGCTGAAATAATTTATACTCAAGGTATTTATGAAATTTCTCGTTTTAGTGATGAAAGCTATGTTGTATTTGATTTGATTGAAAACTTAAAAGAAAATGATTTTGTGATTAATATTGTTAATGCTGATACATTGCAAAGAGATTTATTTTTAACACTTCATTTAATTGATTGCAAAGTACCTTTGGTTTTAGTTATTAATCAAATTACTAAACTATTAAGTGAAAAAGAAAAAATTAATTATGAAAAATTAGCTCAAAAATTAAATATTAAAGTTTTTTTCATTTCAACTTTGACTAATGAAGGAATTCAAGACTTAAAAGATTTTATTTTGTCAGAACCAGAAGTAAAAGCTGACATTATTCAAGACCCCGAATTAGTAAGAGAACTAGAAAAAGCTTTAGAAAATAATAATAGTTGCAATATACCTTTGAAAAATCATTTTGAGGCTTTAATGTGGCTAGAATCAGATAAAAAATTATTAAAAAGACATGATTGTGAGTATTGTGATATTGAGCCAGAAAAGAACTCAAAGCAAAAAATGTATGTGCAAAGACAAGAGAGAGTTAATAATTTAATAGAAAGTTTAAACAATAAATTCACTGAACCAGAAAGTGTTTTAGAGCTTACGAAAGAAAAACCTAAAGTAAAAACTAAAAAATTAAATAAAGCTATATGGCAAACATTTATTTATTTTATAATTTGCTTGGTAGTTTTTATTATGCTTTCTTTTCTTCATGAGAGGTTTTTTTGGTATTAACAGCTCTTAAATCTCTCATCTTTTCTATCTTTCTGCCACTTTTGTACCGTAGTTAGCTCAAAGATTTAAATATTCAAAACTTTAAATTACCTTTTGGCTTAGTTTCTTCTTTCTATACTCTTTCAGATACTCAGCTTTTTTTAACTTTTCGGTAAACTTGCTTTCTATGATCCGCTTCAAGAATCAAAACAACTAGAATATCTTTCTGAATATCACAAATTAAACGATAATCACCCACTTTATAACGCCACAAACCAGCTAAATTCCCTGTCAAAGACTCTCCAAAACTTGTAGGATTTCTGCCTTTTTTGTTAATTCTTTCTTCAAGAAAATCTAACAGTCTATCCTGTAAATTTTTAGGAAACTTTCGAAAAGTCTTAATCAAATTTTCATGAATTAGAATTTGCCAAGCCAAGTATTTCTTTTGCCTCCTCTATTGTATAAGTTTTCCCGCCTTTTTCTAAAATAGCTAAACCCTTTAAATAATCTGATCTATCTTCAATATATTTTTTTAAGGCTTCCCTCGCATGATAACTTTTAGAACGCTTAGTTCCCTTGGCAAGATTTTCTAATTCTTTCTCTAATTCAGGTTTTAGTCTAATTGCAAACATAAATCATCTCCACTAGTATAAATAAAGTATAACATTGTTATACCCAGTATTACAAATTATTTTCCTTCCTTTTTCTTCTTCCGGCATTCATTCCATTTAGCTTTCTTTTTTTCAGCTTGTTTAACTATTTTTATATTATTAAAAGTACAAAATCATTTATTTAATACTTCTTTAAAATCAATTAGAAACGCATTTTATAAAACTAGAATGAACGAGAGTTTGGTTATTCCTGTTATTTTAGGTTTATTACTTTGAAGGTTCATTTGACTTACTTCAGATGGCTTCTCGTAATCGTATTGAGTTATATATTATTTTTGCAAGTATTATAATTTACAAAGTATTTCTTTACCGCTACCATCACTTATTTTACCAATATAATTTCTACTACTATTAAAAGGCGGATCAATATAAATCAAATCAACACTTTCGGTTTTAAGCTCTTTGAGGGCGGAAAGATTATCGGCTAGTATTAATTGATTGTGCATTTTAATTTAGGTCTTCTTCTGTTAAATTAGTATCTTTCATTATTCTTTTTAGCGTCCATATGGGTAAATCTTTGTTTCCATGTATGGGTATAGAAATAACTTCTTTCATTTCAATATTTTTGTAAATCCAATGGCTTCCTGTTGTGCGATGGTGTATCCAACCTTTCTTTTCTAATATTGATTTGAGTACTTTTCCCGAAATTATTTTCATACATTAATTTCTATAAGCTTATTAGTTGAACTTATTGAATTCATAGCCTCTAACCATAGTTGAATAGCTTCTTGTAAGTTTTGTTTTAATTCTTCTTCTGTATCAGCACAAGTATGACAACCTTTGAGAGCTGGTACACTAGCACACCAAGTATTCTCTTCTTTCCAAATTTCTGCTTTTATTATCATATGTTAATAACTTTATAGTATTTTTCTAATAATTTCATGTGTTTTCTCAAAAATCAAGCTCTTTCAGGACGGAAAGATTATCGGTGAGTATTAATTGATTGTGCATTAATTATTAAACTTTTTAGTTTGGCTTATTATAAAGGTAAAAGATTAAAAAAATAAAAACGCTAAAAGCTTTAATGAAAGAAACAAACTTAATCAAGAAAGATTTATAAATTTGATGTTTAATATTTTTTCCTGAATTATAATAAAGAGACAAATGCAAATAATTCTCAATAAACAAAATGATTTATATAATTTGTGAAATTAAAAATTCAAGGTAAATATAATGAAAATAGCTTTAGATGAATTCCAAGACAAATGTTCAATTTTAATAAATCAGCTGAATGAAAGCCAAGAGGAGATTATTATCACTCAATCAGGAAGTCCCATAGCCAAGTTGATCCCTTTAAAAGTAGAACAAAGTCCCAAAGTATTTGGATGCATGAAAGAATCAATTAGGTTTATAGGCGATATTGTTAGTCCAATTAATGAGCCGTGGGAATCTTACAATGCCTAAAACAATTCTCCTAGATACACATACTTGGATATGGCTAAATGAAGGTGTAGTAGATAAGTTCAGTGAGTCTGTAATTAAATGCATAGAAAAATCTTTTTTAGAAAAACAATTATTAGTTTCTTCGATTTCAATCTGGGAAATAGGAATGCTAACTTCTAAAGGTCGATTAACTTTTGCAGATAGCTGCCAAGAATGGATAAATAAAGCTTTAAAAATGTCTGGAATTACTTTAATTCAATTAGAGCCGTCAATTGCTTTACATAGCAGTTATTTGGTGGGTGATTTTCACGCTGATCCAGCAGATCGAATTATTGTTGCAACGGCTCAAAAGAAAAATGCTACTTTGCTTACAGTAGATAAGAAAATCCTTGAATATGGCTCAAAAGGTTATTTAAAAGTATTATCACTAAATAGTTAAATATATGAAAGATATTGATAAACAAAAAATACTATTAGTTGGCAATCCGAATATTGGAAAATCTGCCTTATTTCAGGCTTTAAGTGGGCAATTTGTTGAAATTAGCAATTATCCTGGTACAACAGTTGAAATTTTGAAAGCCAGACTGAATGACAAAACTGATTTAATTGACACGCCTGGTATTTATAGTATTTCAGCGGAAAATGATGAAGAAAAAATTGCCTTTGAATCTTTGAAAGAACTGGCTGAGAGCGATAAAAATAATGATTTTGTGATTAATATTGTCAATGCTTGCAGTTTACAAAAAGACTTATTCTTAACGCTTCATTTAATTGATTGCAAAATACCTTTAATTTTAGTTATTAATCAAATCGACCAATTAGAGAAACAAAAAGAAAAAATCAATTATGAAAAATTAGCTAAAAAACTAAATGTTAAAGTCTTTCCAGTTTCGGCTTTGACGGGTCAAGGAATTCAAGATTTGAAAGATTTTATTACTTCGGTGGCGGAAGTAAAAGCCAATGGTTTTCAGTCTTTTGAATTGATGGGTGAGCTTGATAAATTAGAAATTAAAAATAATACTTTTGAAAAAATAATGCTTTTGGAAGGGCAAATTAAAAGTGCAGAAAAACTAAATTTTAAAACAAAAAAATCTGACATTTATGCTAAACGGCGTGAAAGAGTTAATCGGCTTTTTGATGGCTTACTTGAGCGGGAGTTTTCGGAAGAACATAATAAATTTACCAAAAAATTAGACGAAGTTTTAATTCACCCTCTCTATGGAACTTTAATTGGTTTGGGCTTAGGTTTTTTCTTTTTGTATCAGGTTTTGGGCGTTTGGGTGGCTGGTGATTTAGTTGATTTTTTGGAAAATAAAGTTTTTGATAAATATTGGAATTCTGGAGTTAGGTGGACGGTAGCACAAGTTTTGCCTGTGGACATTCGAATAACAGAAGGAAATAGAGAAAGTTACAATAAATGGCAGAAAGTATTACCTACTGATTGTGGAGAAGATCAAGAATGCCTTAATGTTAGAGGAATCGGAGCTGGAATGACTTTTGAAAATGGATTGTTGCATCAAGATTATTCTCGTGAAGTTTTACAAAAAAACTTTTCTTCTAATGAATTAGAATATATCTTTTCACCAGCTGACTTAATTGATAAACCGAATGGAAGAACTAGTTTAGAGCAAAATTTTTGGTCATCGCTTGGCACAATTCTGGCGGGCAAATATGGGATTTTAACTTTAACGGTTACTTATTTGCTAGGCGTTTTATTGCCTTTAATTTGGTTTTTTTACTTAAGCTGGGCATTATTTGAAGATAGCGGATATTTGCCACGGATGGCGGTTTTAGCGGATGGATTTTTGCGTATTATTGGCTTAAATGGACGGGGAATAATTCCTTTGGTTTTGGGCTTGGGTTGCGTAACTATGGCGGTTGTAACCACAAGATTAATGAGCAATAAAAGAGAGCAATTAATCCTGATGATATTATTGGGAATTGCTGTTCCATGTTCCGCTCAGCTTGGGATTATACAGGGTTTATTGGCTAAAACTGGTGGTTTAATGGGTTGGCTGATTTGGTTATCAGTTTTATTAATGGTTTTATTTCTTTGTGGTTTTTTAGCTAATAAAATAATTAAAGGTAAGCCAACTCCTTTATTGCTTGAATTACCGCCGCTAAGGATTCCGTGTTGGAAAAATGTCTTAAATAAAGCTAATCAAAAAAGCTGGTTTTTTCTTCAAGAATCGAGCTTGCCTTTTGTTTTGGCTTCATTGGTAATTACTGTTTTTCAGGTAACTGGCATTTTAACTTTAATTATTGAATGGCTAAAGCCAGCTGTCAGTGGTATTTTACATTTACCGAAAGAAGTTGCTTTATCTTTTTTACTCGGAATGGTTCGTCGGGATTTTGGAGCTTTTGGCTTATTAGATATAAATTTAAATCAAATTCAGGTTATAACAGCTTCAGTAACGCTAACTTTATTTGTGCCTTGTATTGCGACTCTTGGCGTTATGGTAAAAGAGAGAAATTGGCAAACTGCTTTTGGAATTTGGCTTAGTTCTTGGGTTTTTGGCTTTACAATTGGTGGATTACTTACTCGTGTTTTAGAGTTTTTTATCTAAAATTAAATAAATATTTTTAAACATTTTTGTTTTTGATAATTGGCGGAAAAGCAAAAGCTAAAGCCTCACTGAGTTTGCTAATTGAATGAATTTCCATTTTATTTGGCAAATTACTTCCAATACCTAATTTTTGTTTTGGCACAATTGCTCTTTCAAAGCCAAGTTTATAAGCTTCTTTTAATCTGGCTTCTAGCTTAGGAATTGGTCTTATTTCGCCAGTTAAACCAATTTCTCCGAGTACAATTAATTTACTTTTCAGCTCCAAATTACGGACACAACTAATTATTGACAAAGCAATAGCCAAATCAGTGGCTGGTTCTATAATATTAAGACCACCAACGACACTTGTATAAATATCTTGCTTAGACAAAGCTAATCCTAATCTTCGCTCCAAAATAGCCGCTACCTGATTGACTCGATTATAATCTAAGCCATTAACCATTCTTTTAGGCTGAGCATATGAAGTATAACCAACCAAAGCTTGTATTTCTGCTAATAGCACACGATTTCCTTGCATGGTTGCAGTTATAATTGTGCCAGACCGTCTTTCTGAATTTTCTGGATTATCGGTTAAAAATAAAGCACTTGGGTTTTTCACTTCCGCCAAGCCAGTTTCTTGCATTTCAAAAAGTCCGACTTCTTCGGTTGGGCCAAAGCGGTTTTTAACACTTCTAATCATTCTAAAATAATTTTGTTTATCGCCTTCAAAATACAAAACAACATCAACCATATGTTCTAAAAGCTTTGGCCCAGCAATATTTCCGTCTTTTGTAATATGTCCGACAATTAAAGTAATAATGTTTTTTTTCTTGGCAATTTGCATTAAAAGCGTTGCGCAATCTCTAATTTGAGACGGACTACCCGGAAAAGAATTTTTATCATCTAAATAAATAGCCTGAATCGAATCAATGACTAAAATCTCTGGGCTTAGCTTTTCAACTTCGGCTAAAATATGCTCTAAATTAGTTTCAGCCATAAAACATAATTCTTGGCTTACTTCCAGCCTTAAAGACCTTTGTTTAACTTGTTGCAGTGATTCTTCGCCCGAAACATAAAGTGTTTGCAAGCCTTGATCAGCGATATAACCAATTACTTGTAATAATAAAGTTGATTTGCCAATACCTGGATCTCCTCCGATTAGCAAAAAAGAACCCGCCTGCAAGCCACCACCCAAAACATTATTTAATTCTTCAAAGCCAGTATTTAATCTTTGTTTTAAACTGAGAATTGGTATTTCACTTAGTTTTAAAGCCAAGCTTCCAGACTCATGAATATTAAAAGTTCCATTGGGCAAATTAGCTAAATTATTAATTAAATTAGTCGAATTATTGATAATTGGCTGTTCTGTAAAACTTCCCCAAGCACTACAAGCAGGGCATTTACCCAAATAAGTTAAGGATTCATGTCCACATTCTTTGCAGAAAAAACCAGCACTTTTAACTTTTTTCTTTTTCAATAAATCTCTTTATTAATATTAATTATTGGTTCTTTAAATAGAATTCATGCACTTTTTAAGCTTTAAATTATAGCAATCCAAAATTAAAGAGAGCTTATTTTTTATTTGATTTTTTAATTAATTTTTCAAGTTGTTTTTGAGTTATTTCTTTAACTAGCTTGTCTGCGTTTAAAAGAGATTGTAATCTAAGTTGGGATTCAGTGCTGATTTTCAATAACAAATTAATAGTATTCATTATTAGTGTATATTCTGGACGACAAGGAGTAAAACTTTTGTCTATGCCTAAGTAGTTAAATAATCGTTCCATGTCTTTGCGACTAGGAGTGCTGCTTGATGAATGAGCAGATAAACGGTTTGCTGAAGAAACCAGTCCAGAGCAGATTGATAGCATTTACAGATTTTGTATATTAAGTAATCAGCATTAAAGTCTAACAAAAAACAAAAATAAACACAATGCAAATGTGTATATTTGAAAAATTTTGCTAGGTCAAAGCCTTGATTAAAGTTTGAGTGTATTGGCTTTCTGGATTAGCAAAAACTTCTTTTAAGCGTCCAGCTTCCTGAATTTCTCCATCTTTTAAAACCCAAATATATTCAGCCATTTGAGCAACCAAAGCCAAATCATGTGAAATTAAAAGCAAAGTTAAATTTTTCTTTTTAATTATTTCAAGCAACAAATAAGCTATTTCAGCCTGCACCATGACATCTAAAGCCGTTGTTGGTTCATCTGCTAAAAGCAATTCGGGCTTGCCACATAAAGCCAAAGCAATCATAATTCGCTGACACATTCCCCCCGATAATTCAAAAGCATATGAATTCAAAACTTTTTCCCAATTTTGTAATTGTAAGCTTAAAAGCAATTCTCTGGCATAATTCAATCTCTCAGACAGATTTAGTTGAGGTTCATGAATTTCTAAAGTTTCAAAAATATGATCTTTAACATTTTTAACTGGATTTAATGAAGTAATTGGATTTTGCGGAATATAAGCAATTTTACGACCACGAACAGTGTCTGGATAAGGTTTTTTAAGTAAATTATAATTATCAAACAAAATTGAACCTTCAGTTTCAGCATTTGACGGTTCTAAACCCAAAATCGTATTGCAAATCATAGACTTGCCCGAACCAGATTCACCCACCAAAGCATGAGACTTACCTTTAGTTAAATTTAAATTTATATTTTTTAAAATAACTTTTTTCTGTTTAGTTTTGGTGTCGGGCAAGCACAAATTCAATGATTTAATTTCTAATAATGTATTTTCGGGCAATTTCATGGCAAAAATTAAAAACAAATAATATTAATTTTATACTTTAATTATTTTTCTTTAAACAATTTGCAGAAAATAAAGAATTAATGCTAAATTTAATCCCTAATTTGTTATAATGAGCCAGTGTAGCTCAGGGGTAGAGCAACGGTTTTGTAAACCGTGGGTCGGGGGTTCAAATCCCTTCACTGGCTATTTGCATATTATGGGTAGGTGCCCGAGTGGCTAAAGGGGGCGGTCTGTAAAATCGCTGGCTTACGCCTACGTTGGTTCGAATCCAACCCTGCCCAAATTTTTATTTAAAGTCTTGATACTAACCACTGATCAATAGTAATTGCCAAATCATGAGCATGTATTGATTGCTTCCAGCCCGGTTCATGACCAATACCATTTTCCACAATTAATTTGAAGTCTTTATTAGCTTCTTGCATATAATTAGCCCAAATTAAAGGCTGTTTCAATTTCATAATTCCATCTGACTCTCCAGAAGAACCAAGCCAAGCGAAGCAAGGTTTATTAAGTGGCCAAAAAGCTTTTTTTTCTAAGCCGTGTGCGTACTTTTGCAAATTCCATAAAAATCGTGGATTAATTAAATCAGTTTTATAATCACTAAGTTCAGGTCTCGAAGAATGTCCGTGCATATAAACAGCTAAATCTTTATCTAAAAGACCATTCCAGAAAAAATTGAAAAAGTCATTGATTTTAAAATGTCTTTTATCTCCTCTAAAACCGGGACTCAAAAATATACAGGCTTTTAATTCTTCGGGGCGGCTTCTTAATAAATCAATACAGCCCAGACTATGACCCAGTCCAATAATTGGTATTTTTGAATTGTTTTGCTGTTTAATTATTTGATGAGCTTTTAAGGTTAAATCAATTCTCTCAAATGGATTATTTTTGTCTTGGGCGTCTAAGGTATTAATAACAAAAACTTCATAGTTTAATTTTGCTAATTGATAACCAATAAAAGGATCTTTGAGGTGCAAATGCCTAGTTGCAATACCAGGACTAATAATAATTTTGGCTTTAGGTTTTTGACTAATTGCATCTAAATGAAATATTTGAGGATAACCTTTATGAAATAAATTAATTTCTTTTTTACTCAAATACGCAATGGTCATAATGATAATCTTTTACATATTTATTAAGTATAAATCAAAATTGTGGCAATAAAAATTAGAAATTTAGGATAATTTTTTCAGTAATATGTTAATCTGATTAGACTTTATAGACCCTATTTGTTTTATTTAAATTATGCGTAATAAATTAATTTTAGCAGTTGAAGAATTGTATTTGAAAAGTGATATTCCAGAACTTCATGTCGGTGATACTTTAAGTGTTTCAGTCAAAATTAAAGAAGGCACAAAAGAGAGAGTGCAAAAATTTGACGGAGTTTTATTAGCTAAAAGAGGCACTGGCACTAATAGCACAATTACTGTTCGTAAAATATCTTCTGGTATTGGCGTTGAGCGGAATTTTTTAATTCATAGTCCTCAAATTGAATCAATTAAAGTTACTTCTTCTGGTAGAGCGAAAGTTAGAAGAGCTAAGCTTTATTATTTACGCAAATTACAAGGCAAAAAAGCTCGTTTAACTTATTCAATGCCAACAAAATAATTGAAATCTTGAAATTTTACTTATCCTAATAATACAAAATGTCTCGTCATCCGTCTTCTGAAGAAGTTTTTAAAGTTCACCAAGGTGGAAAAATTGAAATTAAAAGTAAATTTGAAGTTAAGACGAAAGATGATTTAGCTTTAGTTTATACACCTGGTGTTGCTTTAGTTTGTGAAGAAATTGCCAGAAATCCAGCTAAAGTTTTTGATTTAACAATTAAAAAAAATACAATTGCTGTTTTTACAGATGGATCTGCTATTTTAGGGCTAGGTGATTTAGGGCCAGAAGCGGCTTTACCAGTAATGGAAGGTAAGGCTATGTTATTTAAGGCTTTAGCAAATGTTGATGCTTTTCCTATTTGTATTAAAGGTAAAACAGTTGATGAAATTGTTAATATTGCTCAGGCTTTAGAGCCAACTTTTGGTGGTTTTAACCTCGAAGATATTAGTGCTCCTCGTTGTTTTGAAATTGAAAAAAAATTACAAGAATTAGTGAATGTTCCAGTGTTTCATGATGATCAACATGGTACGGCCGTTGTTACTTTGGCAGCTTTGTATAATTCATTAAGATTAACGGGAAAGAAAATTGACCAAATTAAAGTAGTAGTGTCTGGTTCTGGGGCGGCTGGCATTGCTTGTAGCAAAATATTTTTATCGGCTGGGGTCAAAAATTTAATTATTTGTGATCGAATTGGAGCAATTTATGCTGGTCGGTCTGAAGGTATGAATTCAGCGAAAGAAGAATTTGCTTTAATTTCTAATCCTAACCATGAAAAAGGCAGCTTAAAAGAAGCTTTGGTTGGAGCAGATTTGTTTATGGGTTTATCTGGACCAAATTTAATTGATTTAAACGATATTAAGAAAATGGCTGCCGAACCAATTATTTTTGCTATGTCTAATCCGATTCCAGAAATTGATCCCGAAATTGCTACTCCGAATGTGGCAGTTATGGCTACTGGTCGTTCAGATTTTCCGAATCAAATTAATAATGTTTTATGTTTTCCTGGTTTTTTCCGTGGACTTTTAGATAGTAAAGCAAAAAAAGTAACTGAAGACATGAAATTAGCGGCTGCCAAAGCAATTGCAAGTTTAATTAGCGACAAAGAGCTAAGCAAAGAATATATAATTCCAGATGCTTTAGATGAAAGAGTAGCTCCAGCTGTCGCAAATGCAATAAAACAAGTACTTTTGAGCACAGTTTAAATTTTGTTTTAAGCCGATTTGGAGTGAAAGTTAATTAAATGCCAAAAGCATAATTTATATTTAAATTGTCAAAATTCTTTCAATCGAAGCTGAGACTAATTCTTTTTCTTGATCACCATTAATTGTCTTTAAAAGTTTTTTCTGCTCATAAAAATTAATTAATGGCAAAGTTTCTAATTTATAAGTTTCCAATCTGGAAGCCACTAATTCTTGCTTGTCATCATCTCTTTGATAAAGTTGAGAATCACATAAATCACAAATATTATCTTTTTTTGGTGCTGAAAACTTTAAATGATAAACAGCATTACAATCTTTATTCGTGCAAATACGCCTTCCAGTAATTCTTTCTAATAATTTATTTGTATCAACTTCAATACATAAAACAAAATCTAAAGATAAATTATTGGCTCTCAATATTTCTTCTAAACCTTCCGCTTGCACCAAATTGCGTGGAAATCCATCTAATAAAAAATCTTGCTCTTTAATTTGTGCTTGCTTTATTTCACTTACAATCAAAGCTAAAACTAAATCATCTGGTATTAATTTGCCTTCTGCTACAAATGACTTTGCTTTTTGACCTAATTCATTATTTTCTTTAATAGCTTGTCTAATAAGCGTTCCAGTGTCTATTCTGGCTAAATTAAATTTATTAGCTAAATATAAAGCCTGTGTTCCTTTTCCAGCACCAGGTGGACCAATTAATAAAGTGTTTTTTGACATATTTTAAGAACCTAATAATGATCTAACTTTGTATTGATGACTTTGTAAATAAGCAATCATCTGATTATTGAGATCAAGAGCAACCCCAACCATAATAATTAAAGAAGTACCGCCAATTGAACCTAAAGTTGTAACCTGACAAAATTTTTCAACATGAATTGGTAAAATAGTAATTAAAGCAATACAAGTCGCTCCGATGAATATAATGCGACTTAAAACTTTATTAATATATTCAGCGGTGGCTTTTCCTGGTTTCACACCTTGTACAGCACTTCCGCCCTTTTGTAAATTTTCAGCAATTTCTCTTGGATTAAGCTGAATAGAGGAATAAAAGAAAGCAAATATAACAATTAAACTAAAATATAAAAGTGAATGTTCAAATGAATAATAATCAAATAAACGGTCAAAGAAAGCTCCACACCATGTAAAAAAGTTTTTCAGCCAATTTATGTCTAGCAAAGGCTTTACCAAAGGTTTAAAAAATTTACCTTCCACAAATATTTTTTGCAAACTAGCAGACATTCCTAAATCTGGCCTTCCCGTAAAAAAGCTTAAAATTTGAAGTGGTACATACAAAAGAGCACTCGCAAAAATAATTGGCATAACACCAGAGGGATTGATTTTAAAGGGTAAAAAGTTTGAATTAGCTGGCCCTCTAACTTGCCCAGTAACATTTTTAGCATTAACAATTAAAAGCTTACGAATACCATCTTGTACATAAATAATAGCCAAAATCGATAATAAGAAAAAAGCTAAAAGTGTAATAATTCCCCAAGTTGGAGTAATACCCGTCTTAACCGCCTCACTAGTCTGAGCAATCATTTTTGGTAATCGAGCGGCAATTCCAGCAAATATTAATAAAGAAGCTCCATTTCCAATACCAAACTCCGAAATCAATTCGCCAATCCACATAACAAAAACACATCCAGTCGTCAAACTAATAACTGACTTAAGAAAAAACATAATGGGTAAATCTGTTACTAAACCCGAGCTAACCAGCCACTTAGTCAAAGCAAAAGATTGAATAATAGCAATAAAAACTGATAAACGCCTTATCCATTGCTGATATTCACGCCTTCCAGATTCTCCTCTTTCTTGCTGCAAAGTTTTAAGCTGTGGAAAAACTTCACTCAATAATTGCATCATGATCGAAGAAGTAATATAAGGCCCAATACCCAAAGCGAAAATCGACAAACTGCTTAAAGCTCCACCAGCAAATAAATCAACTAAGCCAAGAACATTACTATTTAAAAAACCAGAACCTTTAGCCATAAATGCTGCATGATCAATACCAGACAAAGGAATTTGCACTCCAAAACGATAAAATGCCAATAATGCAATGGTCAGTAAAATCCGCTTCAATAAGCCAGTTTCAATTAGAACTTCCCATTTAGGAAATTGAAAACCATTGTCTCCATTATTGTGTTGGGCTTTTTGATTACTGCGAGATAAAGGACTAGACACGATATAAAATTAAAATTTGTAGAATTTAGTTAACAATAAAAGATTTAAACAATAATTTCTCTAAATCTTTTCAATTGAGCCGCCCGCTTGTTCAATTTTTTCTTGAGCACTTCCAGAGAAAGCATGAGCCTTTATTTTAAAAGCTTTTTTTAATTCTCCATTACCCAAAACTTTCAAGCCAGATTTTTGGATTTTTTTAACTAATTTATTTTCTACTAAAAATTCCAAGCCAATTTCCGAACCAGCTGGCAAATCTAATGATTCAAGTAAATCAAGGTTTATAATTGTGTAAATCTTGCGATTTGGTAAAGAAATATATTGTCTTTTAGGCAATCTTCTAAACAAAGGAGTCTGACCACCTTCAAACTGTTTACGGATTCCGCCACCAGCTCTGGACTGCTGACCATTATGTCCTCTACCAGCAGTTTTACCACCATAACCAGCTCTTCCACGAGCTTCTCTTTTCTTTTTATGCCTAGAACCTTCGGCTGGTTTCAAATCTGTTAAATCCATTATTTTTCCCTTTTAAATTTTTATGCCTTTATATTTTAAGCAGCTTGAGACTGCACTTCTGTTGATTGAGTTGGCTGATTATGATTATTGCCTCTTAATTGTCTGATTTGAGTTTTTGTTTTCAAATTGGTAATTGCATCTTTTAATGCCCCAAGCACATTAATTGGATTAGTTGATCCGACAATTTTACAAACAATATTATGAAGTCCAGCCGCTTCTAAAGCCATTTTTAAAGACCAGCAAGCAATTAAACCTGTTCCTTTTGGAGCTCTGAATAAATATAATTTTGTTGCACCAAAATGCCCAACTACTTGATGAGGAATAGAACCTTGATCAAAAGGAATTCTAATTAAATTTTTCTTAGCACTTTCAATTGCTTTGCGAATAGCATCAACTACTTCAGCCGCTTTGCCTAAGCCAACTCCAATATTTCCTTTTAAGTCGCCAACTACAACCAAAGCTGAAAAGCTCATGTTCTTTCCGCCCTTCACAACTTTAGTTACACGGCGAACTTGTACAACTTTTTCTTGCCATTCATTGTCTTTTTCATTTCTTTGAGAATTTCCGAAAGAATTATCTCTTTGTCTTCTGGGATTTTTATCATCGCTTGGCTTATTGGGATCATTATTATTGCCCCTTGTATTCCTATTATTGCCACCAGCTCCAGAGCCACTTGGCTTATTGAAAGTTCTTGCACCTTTTTGTTGAAAAGTCATTTTTTTCTCCTAAATAATTTAAAAATCTAAACCGTGTTCACGGGCAGCCTCAGCCAAAGCCTTAATTCGACCATGATATAAAAATCCGCCTCTGTCAAAAACTACTTGTTTTATTTCTTTAGCAATAGCTTTTTTGGCAATTAATTCACCAACAGAAGACGCAGCCTCACAATTGCCGCCATGCTTTAAACTTGTGCCTTTTTCCAAAGATGAAGCAAAAGCTAAAGTTTCTCCGCTCTCATCATTAATAATTTGAGCATAAATATGTTTGCCGCTTCTATGTACAGCTAATCTAGGTCTTTCGGCTTGACCTTTGACTTTTTTGCGAACTCTGCGATGAGCTCTGTTTAAAATTTCTTTTTTAGTTAAATGGGGCATTATTTTTTACCAGTTTTACCAGCTTTTAGCTTAACGACTTGACCAAGATTGCGAATACCTTTACCTTTGTATGGCTCTACTTTCCTCAAACTTTTTATATAAGCCGCAAATTGACCTAATTTATCTTTATAAATACTCCGCAGAACAATAGTAGTCTGATCTGGGCATTCTACTTTAACATATTCTGGAGCTTCAACTTCAACTGGATGACTATAACCCAAAGCAAAAACTAATTTTTCACCTTGTAATTGAACCTTATAACCAACACCGACTAAAACAAGAGTCATAGTAAATTCTTTGGTTACACCGATTACAGCATTGCGAATTAAAGCTCCGTATAAGCCATAAAGGGCGGCGGATTTATTCTTTTTATCTTCTGTTCTTGGCTTTAATTGTAAAGTATTCGCCTCAATTGATATTTCAAATCCAGCTCCGATTGGCAAACTTATTTGACCTTTTGGACCTTTGACAGCCACTATATTTCCCTCTTGCTTGACATCAACTCCTGAGTCGAGAGAAATACTTCTTTTTCCTATTCTTGACATATTTTTTACCTAATTACCACACCGTACAAACTACTTCACCGCCGACTTTGGCTGAAAAAGCGTCTCTTTGAGACATAACACCTTTACTAGTCGAAATTATGGATAAGCTATGCTGCGGACAACCACCAATTCTTTCGGTAAAACCTATATATTTGGGGCAACTACTGCGACTTTGTCTTTTAATTCCTAAAATTGAAGACTCGCCGTTTACATATTTTAACTTAACGATAATTTCTTTTGAAAAGTCATTAATTGTTTCGACTGAATAGCTAATTAAAAAACCGCTACGAACGAGAACTTTTAAAATTTCTTCTTTAAATTTGGAATAAGGTATGCTGACAAAACGCTTTTTTACCATCAAAGCATTTCTGATGCGGGTGAGCATATCGGCTACTGGATCTGAATGATTCACTTTTTATATTTCTCGTGGGAAGTAAGGGTACATAAATTTTTTACCAACTTGATTTTTTTACGCCAGGAATTTGACCATCATGAGCCATTTCTCTGAAACAAATACGGCAAATTCCAAAGTCTCTGATAAATCCTCTGGGTCTGCCACATCGCCAGCAACGATTGCGTAATTTGATAGCGGACAACTGGCCTTTTGCAACCAATTTCTGCTTTTTCTTTTCTCTTTCTATAACGGATTTTTTAGCCATTTTTTAAGCAATAATAAAATAATAAAGAGTAAATGATTATATACTAGCCAAATAAAAAATACAAACTTTTCATAATTTGGTTTTTATTTTAAATTGGAAATTCAGATAAAAACCTTGTTAAAAGTCGAAATAATAAGGTATATTTGAATTATCGAACCCCCAAAGGCTATGTTGCTTTATTGCATTATCCTCAAACATGGGGGTCTTTTTTTGCAGATTTTTAATGAATATTTCATATAGCAAGCCTTTTCAAACTTATCAAGAGCTAATTCAACTCCTTAAATCAAGAGGAATGATTTTTAATAATGAAAATAAAGCTGAAAATATTTTAAGACATGTTAATTATTATAGATTAGGTGGATATTGGCTTTCTTTTGAGGAAGATCATCAAACACATAAATTCAAACAAAATACTCAATTTGAAAATGTTTTAGCTCTTTATAGTTTTGACCAAAAACTTAAGCTCTTTCTATCATCTGCTATTGAGAAAATTGAAGTTTCTGTCAGAGCAAACTGGGCTTATCAACTAGCAAAGAAATATGACTCACATCCTCATTTAAACACTAATTTGTTTTTTAATTTAAATACTCACAATAAGAAAGAATTGAAGGAGCAAAATGAAAATAAGAGAAACTACTATGATAACTTATGCTCTTTAATTAAAGAAATAAACCGCTCAGACGAAGTCTTTATTCAACACCACTTACAAAACTACAAAGAAGTATTACCTCCAGTTTGGGTTATCTGCGAAGTAATGAGCTTTGGCTTGCTTTCAAAGTGGTTTAAAAGCTTAAATTCAATATCTCTTAAAGATGAAATTGCAAGAGCATACAAAATAGAAGGCAAAGTCTTAGAGTCTTGGTTGAGCCACTTAAGAATAATTCGTAATATTTCAGCTCATCATTCACGGTTATGGGATATAGATTTTAGAACCACTCCGATGCTGAATAAGTCTGGAAGCTTAAAAGATCAGCTTATTCCGAATTCTCGCAAGATTTATAATTCCTTGATTATTTTACTTTATTTAGTTGATATTATTTCTCCAAAAGACCTATTTAGAGATAAACTTAAAGATTTACTTTTAGAAAATAGACAAAATCTTTTACAAATGGGCTTTCCTGATGACTGGGAAAATAAACTAGTTTGGCAAGCACTATGATTAGTTTTTTGCATTTAGGCGATATTCACTTAGATTATAAGCAGTATAAGCTTACTGAAAGAGAAAATGATCTTTGCCTAGCTTTTTTTGATATTTGTAAAAAGGCAATTGATAAGCAAGTAGATTTTGTTTTGGTGGCGGGAGATTTATTTAATTATCGTTCTATTTCGCCTCGGAGCTTTAATGAAGCGACTTTTATTGTTAAAACCTTAAAAGAAGCTAATATTCCAGTAATTGCCATTGAAGGAAATCATGACTTTAAAGAAGTAAAAAGTTTTATTAATTAAGCAAATGCAAGAACAAAATAATTACTCGGCTTTAATCGCTTTTCCAGAGCATAAATTAAATGAATTTTCTAGTAAATTGAAACTTAAAAATCTTGATTTGGAAATCTTTAACTTTGCTGTTTTAAAACTTATAAACAAAGAATTTGAACTGAATAATATTGAAAGTTTTGATTATATAGTTTTGGCTAGTTCTTTTGCGGCCGAAATATTTGTTAAGAAAATAAAATTAATATATAAAAATCAAACTCAAGCTAATTTAAATTTACCTTTAATTTTAACTGTTGGACCATCTATTAGCCAAATTATAAGCTCTCAGCAGTTAAATGTTTATAAGCAAGCAAATACAATATTTAATATGTTTGGCTTAATAAATGAAATAGAAAAATCAATTCCTGTGCAAAATAAAAGTTTTCTCTTTCTGGGACAAAGCAAAAGTAATTATAAAGATTTAGAACAATTAATTATTAGTAAAGGCGGAAAGTTTGAAAAACTAATTATTTATGAAAGTCAGCCAGTAAATCATCCAGACTGGGAAAATTTAAATAGTTTTATTCAATCTACCAAGGAGAAAGTATTAGTTTTTAGTAGCCCCGAAGGAATTAGATCTTTTAAGGAATTAATCAAATTAAAAAATATAAATCCAAACTTGTTTTTTACAAATAAAACTATTAAAAAAATTTTCTGTTTAGGCTCATTAACTCAAAAAGAAGCCAGTCTATCTTGGTTTCATGATATTTGTCTTTGCCCCGAAAATAGTTATTCGTATAATAGTTTAATTGAATTAATGCAAAAAACTTTATATAGTAATTCTTAAAAGTGAAATTATTGATTAGGCATAAAACCTTGTTCTTTAATAATTTGATTAGAAGATTTATTATTTTTAAAATAGTCCAAAAAGCTTATTAGTTCTGGTTTTTGATTATTGGTTTTCCAAATTAAATAAATATTTTCGGTTGGCATTTTTATTTCGGTATTATCAATATTTATAATTTTAAGTGATTGCACTGATTCATTTAAAGAACCAATTGAAATATAACCAATACTTCCCTTAATCGAAGCAATAGCAGATCGCATTTCTGGATTAGAATTAACAATTAAAGCACTAAGTGAAATATTTAAATTATTATTTAGAAATGCTCTTTCAAATTCTTTTCGAATCGGTGACCCAGCCTCACGACTTAAAACTTGAATTGTCTCCGAATGCTTATTAATTTTATACCAATTTGTAATTTCTCCTGAAAAAATCTTTTGTAAACTTTCTAGTTTTATTTCTTTCAAATTATTCTCTGGATGGCTAATAATAATTAATTGATCTGTTGCAATAATTTGGCTACTTAAATTATTATTTTCTATACTTAAATCTCTTTCACTAATTAAAAGATCAGTTAAGTCTTTGTTTAATAAATCTTCTTCCTGCCCCAGAGAACCCTTAACTGAAACTGATAGCAAATTATTTTGGCTTTTATGTCTGAAGTCTAAAGCTAAAGTTTCGGCTAAAGATAATAATTGCGTTGATGAAGTAATAGTTAAATAATTTTGCCTTTCAGAGCAGCCATACTGTAAATTACAAAATAAAAAACTAATCAATAAATAAATTAAATTTTTAAAACTTTTCATTTTATATATTTTGTTGTATTAGTTTTCTGTTCTCTAGCTTATTACAAATTTTGCCATGCTTTCTCCTCCTCTGGTTTTAACCAATCATTAGCCAATATATTTTGAGTAATAAGCATTGTTTCTTTCTGAGTATTTATTGATTTGAATTGTATATAGTTCACAAAATCAATAACCTCATCAACTAAATTATCAGGTAAGTCATTTAAGCTTGATACTAATATTTGTTTTTTATTCATGATTTCATTTTATTTCATTCAATTAAACATATTATAAACGCACTGCTTAAATTGTTACCTCATTAAGTTGATAATTAATCAAAGATAATCCGCTAATAATAGCTGTTTCAGACCTTAAAATTGAATTTCCTAAAGAATAAGCTTGAAAACCATTTTGCTTTAAAATATCTTTTTCACTTGGGCTAAAACCACCTTCAGGTCCGAAAATTACTTGAATATAATCTAATTGTTTTAAAGGTAATTCATTTATTTTTTCTTTGATTATTAATAATTTAAAATCAATTCGCTCAATGAAAGCCAAAAGTAAGCAATTAGGTTTTGTATTTTTAAAGTCTTTGAGAGCTAAAATATTTTCATGCAAAATTGGAATTGAATTTCTTTCGCTCTGCTCAACCGCTTCTTCAATAATTTTTTGCCAACGCTTATATTTGGTTTTTCGTGAATTATAATTTTGTTTGACCGAATATTCAAAATCAATAAACTGAAACTCATGTACGCCAAGTTCAGTACCTTTTTGCAGAATTAATTCCGTTTTATCTGGATTTTTTAAAATGGGCAATAAAAGATTAATTTTAGTTTTAA
>CANLFK010000007.1 GCA_947489925.1 Candidatus Caenarcanales bacterium | reverse complement strand
AATAAACTTAAACTAATAATTGTATTTAAATTAATAAAATTTTCCGCAAAATACTTGTCTCCAACCCGAAAGTAAAAACCTAAACTAGTTAAAATATTTTTAGCAAAAGGAAAATTAAAATAAGCCAAAACTAAACTAAAAAGACTAATTAAAATTATAAAATGTGCAAATAATAATACTAAACCTAATACTTTTTGATTAAGAAAAATATTACCGAAACCAGCTAATAATGCATTGAATATCTTTGCTTTTTTTATACTTTTCTTGCCAAAAAATTCATATATTAAATCTGCTAATTTATAAAATAAAGGTAGACGAGGTAAATTTTTATTTATAATTATTAATGAAAGTATTATAAATGTAATTCGAAAAACTGGTTCTAGAAAAGCTAAAGAAAAAGGAATTACTGAATTAAATAAAAAATGATTTGGAGTACTATTTATTTGTGAATATGTAACTTGACTGACTGTGAGAGCTAAAATTATACTATAAGCTAAAAACTGTATTAAAAAAGCTTGTATTAATTGAATAGCAATAAATTTATTTTTATGAAAACTTAATAGAATTGCTAATGAAATAAAAGGCCCAAAACCTAAGCTATATGAAAGATAAACTAGGCTAATTAGTTTTTTATTTTTACTATTATCAATTTTTTGAACTTTCATTGGTTTATTAGGCTTTTAATTTCATTTTAGCTAAAAACATAAAAAATACATTCAAAATAGAAGCTTTATTTCCTTTGCACAAATCACATATTCCACATTTTTCCAGACTATTTAAATTTGGTGTTAAAGCTTTTTCGAGATTATACCAACGGCAATCTTTTTGCTCTGAAAACCAGTTTAGAAATTGTTTTTTTAGTTTATCAATATTTAAGCTAAAACCTTCTTTATTATAAAGCTTTGACAGACGGTCTTTTTGAGCATAATTCAAATTTATATCATCTTCACAAGCCAATAAATAAGATTCCGTTAAAGGTATTGAATTATTTTGATTAATTATATTCAAGTCTTTATAAAATTTGGCTAAACTCAAAGGCGGTGAATAATGAATTAATCTATCAATATTCGGTCGATAAATACCTTCTATTAAATCACTGTTTAAGATAAAAACTGGCTTTGGATCATTTAAAAAATAATCTAAGGCTTCGGCTTTATATTCGGGAGTAAGATGTTTATGAAGAGTTTTAAAATTTAAATTTGGTAATTTATGCCTAATAAAATTAACCAGATCAGTTAAGTCTTCATTACTAGAGACATAAATTAAAGTTGATTTTGAATCTTTTAATAAATTTACCAAGTGTTTTTGCTTTTCCAGCCTAGAAAAACAATATTTAACATTTAAGCTAATTGTAGGTAATTTTAATTGTTCCTGAATAATAGAACTGCTTGGAAACAATGTCGAAATATTTTCAATTACTTCAGCTGATGAATTCCAAGAAAGTCCTAGAATTGGCTTATTTAATTCTTTGAGTAAAGAAAGTACTTCTAAATATTTTGGTTTATATATATTATTTTTGGCATATGCTAATTCAAATTCACAAAGTATTAAGCGAGTTGTTCTTTGTAAAATAATTTGGGCATTTTCATAAACTTGTTTGCTTAAATTATGTTCTGCTAATTTGCGATAATGCTCAACTGCCATTGAATTTGAACCAGCAGAAAACCAATATAAAAATGTTTCAGCTGTCAAGAAAAGTACTTTATATTTTCCAGCCGAAACCTCACTCATTAAATGTCTGGTTTGATTTGGGAATAAATCATTAGTTAAAGTAGCGGCAGAGTCAGCATAGTTTTTATCTTTCCAATTCAACCATTCCGAAGTAATATCAGCCGAAGTTGGCATAATAATAATCGTCAATTCTTGCTCATTGGTTAGACTAGCAGATTTAATATAAAATGATTGATTAGTATAAGATGTAATTAAGAAGATATTAGCTTCTGTTTTAAATTGATCAATTAAGTTTGGTCGCTCTGTTTCTAAGTTCGGAGAGAGAAAATCCATTGTATTTTTTTATTACCCTAAAATCTGTTTTTGTGTAAGACAAATTTGCCAAGAAAATGCTAAACTAATATTATTAAATAAAAGCTTCTTTATAATAACAATTTTTTAAACTAATTTTTTAATATGGCTTTGGTAAAAATAACACCTTCGGCTTCTAATTTTATAGGGTCTAAAGTAAATAGTATACCTCATAGTTCAGCTTGTTCTTGTGCATCTTGTAGTGCTTTTTCACGCACTTTAAATTCAGCTCGTGCTTTAACTGCTGGAGCAACTTCAACTTTACCCGCCCCGCCAATTGCCCAAAACCAAACTAATCAAGCTCCAAATACTGATGAAGGCTCAGACGATCCAAACAGTGAAGATTATAATCCAGACAAAGACAAATCTCCCTTGGGAAAAGTCATCACAAATGAAATTAAACAAAATAATATTATAAAAAATACCGAAGGTAAGATCAGGCAACTTTCACCCAAAATGAATGCGGCTTTGGACGGACAAGCTAATTATATTTTCTCTCCGCAAGCATATGAAGTTTCACCTGATTCAGAAACTGGTAAAAAAGCCTTAGAACTTTGCCCAGACTTAATAGAAAAAATTAATAAATATCAAGGGCATTTAATTTTTGACCCAGAATTAGGTTCAATTTATTTAATTAAAGTCATTTCAGATAAAAGACCAAATGCTAAAACTAATCCATTACCTTGGAAAGACTTTGGCGACAATGTTAATAATGGGCAAGGAGCAGAATATGATGAAGTGAGAGGGCGAATTGTGGGAGTGGAAGCACATGAAAGATTACATCAATTGACAGCAGAACAAGCACCAGACATTAAAACTGAATCTTTAATGCAAATGTTTGAATTAGACTTTAATGTTGAACAAAATAATAATATTCAATTTACTGGCTGGACTTCAAGCGGAAAAACTGATTTTAATGTTGATGGTTTAGTTGAAAAACATATTAATATTGTTCATCAAGCCGAACAAGCCAAGCAAATTTATAATAGAGGCAAAGCTAATAATTTCACAAATTGGACAAAGCAAACTTTTACTAATTTAATGGAAGTTTTACAATCAATATTACAAAAATTACTTTATATTGGTAAAGAAGACGATATTATGGTTTTATGTGGTGAAGCACCTTTAGCTTTAACTGACTTAAACAAAGATTATGATAATACTATGTCAAAAGAAGATACTGAATTGAGTACTTATTTTTCTCATTTAAAGAAACATGCTTTAAGCTTTGCTAAACAAATAAAAGATATTTTGGCTGATGTAATTAATACTTTTAATGCTCGTTTTAATAATTAACAAATTAAGACTTTCTAAAGGGCTTTCAAATAAAAATAAGCCCCCCAAATGGTTAAATTCGGTTCAATTTTTAAAAGGGTTTTGGGTTTAAGCTTAAAATAATTACCTTCAAATAACTTTGACCAGCCGCCAGTAATAATTAATTGTCCATTATATTCTTCTAAAGCCTTTTCAAATGAATGAATTAAAGATTGCAATAAATATAATTGTCCTTCACAAATAGCGGCTCTCATACTCTTTTTATTTTTAGGAGTTAAACAATATTCAATAAACTCCCATTCATTCACCAAACTCAAACTGCTGGTAAACTGCTTCAAAGACTTAAACGAAGTAGTTATACCCGGAATTATAAAGCTTTCTTTTAATTGATAATTTTTAGATTGCAATTCATAGTTAAGCAAAGACCAAGTATTGCAAGTCCCTAAATCAAAAACCCCTACTGATTTGCCCGAACAAGTTTTTATTGCTCCAATCAAATTACAAATTCTGTCAGCTCCCATTTCTGGGTATAAGCCAAATAAGCCAAATTTCTCAGCCGCCAAGTTTTTATCAAAAAAGTAAAAGTTTTTTTCACCTTCAAACAAAAAATTTAAATCTGGTCTAACGCTTACAATCAAGCATTTAATATTTAATAAACTTAATTTTAATTTTTCAAGGCTTTCCTGATTGGAACTAACTTTTTTTACTTTAATTAATTCATTATTTTCAAATAAAGCTAAGCAAGAATTACTACTACCTAATAATAATATTTGTACAATTTCTTCATTCATAAATTTGTGGTCTAGTCTTCGGCTTGCCAAACTTGTTTATTTTCAGCACAAATAATAACATTAGCCACTCTGTTTCTACTTAAAACATTAAATTAAGTCTTCCTCTCTCAGGTTGGCTTGTTTCATTATTGATTTTAAAGTCCCTATTTTTAAATCCCTATTTGAATGAATTGGAATTGATAAAGTTACTTCCAGTCCAGATTTTTCAAAGATATGATGACTTCCTTTTATTCGTTTTAAAATCCAGCCCTTATTTTGAACGATTTTACAAAGTTCTTTGCCTGATACAGACTTCATAAATTAATTTCTACAAGTTCTGATGATTGACTCTTAAAATTTCTTTCCGCAATAACTTCCAAACATCCTTCTACGGCATCTCTTAAATTATCTATTAATTCCTCCCAAGAATCTCCTTCAGTGATACAACCGGGTAAAGCTGGTACTTCCGCCCAGTAACCGCCTTCTTCTGCTTTGTGAATAATTGCTTGAATTTTCATTTTATTTTTTTCTTATCAATTATATTTTACCTAAAAATTTATTAAATTAAGTCTTCTTCTGTCAGGTTCGCTTGTTTCATTATTGATTTTAAAGTCCCTATTCTCATATCCCTGTTTGCGTGAATTGGGAGTATTATTATTTTATTTTCCTTCCAATATTTAAAATGACTACCATTAATATCAACCAGCGTCCAGTCATTTCTTTCTAAAATTTTAGCCAGCTTTTTACCAGAAACTGATTTCATAAAGTCAATTCCAAAATCTGTCCTTGAAATGGCTGATCAGGTAAAGGCTTTAAATAAAGTTCAATTGCTTCTTTTAAATTATTTTGAAGTTCTTCAATCGAATCCCCTTCAGTAAAACAACCGGGCAAAGCTGGTACTTCCGCCCAGTAACCGCCTTCTTCTGCTTTGTGAATAATTGCTTGAATTTTCATTTTGTTTTTTTCTTATCAATTATATTTTACCTAAAAAATTATTAAATTAAATCTTCTTCTGTGAGGTTGGCTTGTTTCATTATTGATTTTAGTATCCCAACTCCTAAATCTTGATTTGAATGCACTGGTACAGAAATTGCAAAATTATTGCCTTTTTTTCTGTATACATGATGACTTCCATTAACACGAATAAGAATCCAGCCATGTTTTTCTAAAACTTTACAAAATGCTTTACCAGAATAACTTTTCACAAATTAAACTCCATTAATTGAGATTGCTTATCTAGCTCACCTTCAGGGATATTCATTGCCTCCAGCCAACCTTCTGCGGACTCTTTTAAGTTTTTAGTTATCTCTTCGATGGTTTCGCCCTGAGTAAAACAACCGGGTAAAGCTGGTACTTCCGCCCAGTAACCGCCCTCTTCTGCTTGGTGAATAATTGCTTGAATTTTCATTTTATTTTTTTCTTATCAATTACATTTTACCTAAAAAATTATTAAATTAAAATAATACAAATCTAGTCTATATAGAAAGAATCCCTGCTTGTTAGAATCTTTTAAAATTAAAATTATTTAATAAAAAGGGTGAAGATGTCAGTAGAAAAAAAAGAGATTGTCACTTTTCTAATTGATGGGTTAAAGCAATTAATAAAAAATGAAGAAAAAGAGATTTTAAATTCCTCAGATTTTCTAACAACGCCATGGTGGGATATAAGTAAAGTTACAAACTGCGAACCTTATGTTGGGAAAGTTTTAATAGGTGAAAATACATTTTCTGGCAACCTAATTTATAAAGAGAATGAAATTTTTGATATTCAATGGCGATTAGGTGATGCAAATGCAATTAATTTTCGTGGAAATGGAATTATTTATAAAGGTAGTTTTTTATCTTTTTATTCTTCGCCTTTTGCTAAAAGTGGTGTTTTAAAACTTGAAAATAATGAAAATGAAGTATTTAAAGCTAAGTGGGAAAGTATTTACTGGAGTGGATTTGGATGGAGTGTCGAGTCTGGAATAGACTTTTTTACTAAAAAACAAGTTGATAAAAAAGAAGTTTTGCATTTTTTATCAGTGAGCGAAAGTGGAGCATTTCTTGATGAAGGCTATCTTTCAACAACTGAAATTGATCAATTGCCAGACTTTAAAATTTATGACTGGGGCGAACATTCTAACAAAATTGGTATTGAAGTTACTGATCCAGATACTAAGAAATCTGTAGTTTTTTATACTGAAAATTATCATAATGAAGATTGCGGTGTATGCAAATATAATAAAGCTCCTCCTAACAGACTGGAAGGTGAATTCTTTATTGTAGATAATACTCCTAAAATAGAAGGAGAAAAGAGAGAACCTAAAATTGCACAAGAAATACTAACAAAATCCGAAGGAGACAATTAAAAAATGACAACTGAAATTCAATATTTAGACGAATTAAAATCCAAGCTAAAAGACTGTGATTCTTTAACAGAGAAAAAAGATTATTTAAAAGATGAACTTGATTATTTATCAGATGGAGATAAAAGAAATATTTTAGACCAAGATTTTATAAGTAATATTTCTGGAACAGAGAAGGTTAATCAAATTGCAGACATTTTTGTTTTATGGTTTGAGATTAATAATATTTATAAAAATGATGATAGAAATGAAGCTTTTGGAATTATAAAAAAATTATTTGATGGCAAAGTCCAAAATCATTTTTCTTTTCAGTCATGGATACAGTTTTTAACTGATAATGAAAACTTTTTGGAGCAAGATCAAAGAGATTATTTACAAAATTTATTAGAAGAACTCAATGATACTGACATAGATAAAAGTATTGGTGGCATTAGTGCTTTCACCTACATTCCTCTCTATAGCCCACAAAATCGCTCTCAGCCCACAAAATCGCAAGATCAAGAGGAAACTAATAATACTGGTAGAGCTGGATACTCCTCTCGCTCTCTGCCTCCTCATTACTACAACTCCCCGAGAACAGAAACTAAAGAGGAACTTAATAATACTAACAGAGCTGTATCTCCCCATCCTATACAACCCAGAGAAAGTCATGGTACTTTGCAATTCGGGCAAAGAGGAGCATTGTATTCTCAGGAGAACTTAAACAACAATTCTCGTGTAATCAGTCCGCATTTACAACAAAGTCAAGCAAGCACCCAAGTTCACAATAATTTTATTCAAGACCTCTTAGATACTATTAATCAAATTCCTGTTGATCAATTTCTTCAGCTCCTTAATTTTATGAGTCCGTTTATATCTATTATTGCCAAGTCTGCTGAGCATTTTCCGAAACAAACAGAAGAATTAAAAAAACTAAAAAATGAATTTGATTTATTAGACAAGTCTTCTCGTAATCATAAAAAACTAGCTGAATTGGCTATAAAGGGAATAAAACTTGCTAATAATAATATTGTTTTTTGCAACACAGAAATTAAACCACTCTGGCAAAAAACTGCTTTCAAGGTGAGAAAAGGATAAGAGAATGGCTATAGAAGATAGAGCGGCTTTGGTTGTTGGTGTATCAGAAATCACATCAGAAAACACAAATAACAACAATAATAACGATGATGATGAAAGAAATATAAAAATTATTAAAGCTGTTTTGGAGCTTCTTGAAGGTGAAGCAATTACAAAAGAAGTGAATAAAAGTGGCATTCCAGAGATTAAAGCTGCAATGTATGATTCTTTACAAGTAGCTAATTTACTTAGTAATAATGGGGATAAAGATAAAAGCTCTAATTTTCAAGTTACTTGTCTTCTCCCTAAATCAATAAAAATAATAAAAGGTGAATTAGAAGAAGAGAAAAAGCAATTAGAAAAATTAGAAAAAGATGAATTAAACAAATGCAAAGAGCAGGAAAAGAAAGAAAAAATAGAAGCTAAATTAAAAAAATGCAAAAGAAATATAGAAATAATAAATGAAATAATAAAGGAAGGCTCTTTTTATGAAAAATGTGAAAGTTGCTTTGAAATTGCAGATAAGAACGAAATAGAAAAAGAATTAAAAAATCTCTTTCAGAGCGAAGTTTCAACAGCTTTATTTTATTTTTCTGGACATGCAAATTGGAATGAAAGCGGAAAATATGCTGAACTTATACCTTATGATTATGGAAGTAACAATTATCAAGGTATAAAGTTTGATTGGCTTTTGGAATTGTTGATTAGTTCTAGTGTTAAAAATAAAATTGTGATTTTGGATTGTTGTTTTAGTGGTTGTTTAGGTTTAGCTCCAGAAAAGTTTTTTAAAGATATTGTACTACTTAAAGATGGTATTACTTTATTATGCTCATCGAGAAATAATGAATTATCTCAGGCAAAAAGTAAAGAGATTACTTCTTTTTTCACGAATAAATTAATTTCAGCCTTGAAAGGTGGAGCCGCAAATTTGGTCGGAGATATAACTACTTTTAGTTTATATTCTTTTATTGATGAAATTTGTTTTTATAATGATCAAAGACCAATTTTAAGAACATCATCAAAAGCCGATTGTATATTAAGGCAAGTATCTCCATCAATTGAAAAGGATACTTTGGGGAAATTAGTTGAATATTTTGATACTGAAGATAGTAAATTTGGTTTAAGTATTTTTGCTTATCCAGAATTAGACAATTTTATAACAAAAGAAAAAGTACAGAGAATAGAAAAGGATATAGAAAAGAATAAAAACTTGATTGAAAATGCAAAGTATTTTGTCTATCCACTAGAAGTTCAATTAAAAGAGCGAAATGATACTAATCAAGTAAATTTAGTACAAGGTTTATATTTGAAAGAAAATGTTGAACTGAGTCCGAACCAAGTTATTGAACTTAGAATGAAGTATTCACTTTTAAAACAAGACCTTCCTGATACTAAAGAATCTATATATTTTTTACTAAGAGAATATAGAAATTACATTTTATCTAAAAATCCAGAAGCAGAAATTAAAAGACTAGAGGAAGAAATAGAGAGCTTAAATATAAAGGCTCAAACTAACACTCAAAATACCGACAAAGAAAAATATAGTCTAAGCAATCTAATTAAAAATATAGAACTAGATTTGAAAGAAACAGGATTATTAAAAGGAACAGAAACTTTCACATTAGATTTAGATAAGAAAGTTAAATATTATTCTAAGTCAGTAGAAGACTATCGAAATTTATTACTTTTAGGTATGACTGGAAAAGGCTTAGTAAAGTATGTAGAAAAGAAAGATTCAGAAGAAAAACATGACAATAATAAACCTTCTTACGAAATATTCGGTAAACATTACGAAAAAATATCCGCTAATGAAATGTCCAATAAAGAAATTACTGAGTTAAGCCAATTTATTATTGAATACGAACTAACAGAGCTAGGTAAATATTACTGGCAAAGACTTAGAAAAGGAATTTTTTAAAATGAAAAATACAATTAAAATACTTTGTTTAATACTACTCATTACTTGTAATTTAAGTACTTGGGCTAATCCGATTGCAAAAGTAGCAGTTTTAGCAAATAAAGCGGCACAAACAATAGAAAGAGAGTTGCCAAGTATAAGAACAGTTTCCCAAAAGGCTTCAGACTTATTCAAGGTAACTCAGAATCAAACTTCAAAAGCACTGAAAGGACTTTCTACTTTACAAAAAGAATTACCCAAAGAAAAAGTAATTTCAGCTAGATCTTTACCACCAGCAAGAAAATTACCTTCAACAAAGAATGTAGAAATAGGAATAGAAAGACTAAATCAGAATGAAAGCAAAATGTCTATTACTGGACGACCAGCGGCTACGGATACAAGACGATTACCTCCAGCAGGACAAAATAAAGGAGGAATAAGTGTATCTGACTGGTTAAGAGATAACGAAAAATCCGTAGAACATAATAAGAAAATAGAACACCTACAAAAACAGGAATTCATTAGAAGTGAGGCTCTAAAATGCGAGGGGAATGTCTGTAAAGTTACTCCTGCTGGTCAAAATTTATTGAATCCTGAAAACAAATCAATTTATGCTCAAAAGTTTAGGAATTTTTATAATAACCCTTTAATCAACATACAAAGGTAGTTTATAAAAATATTTTTTACTCTCTGTCTTGCCAATTTTGTTTATTTTCCGAACAAATAATAACATCAGCGGCTCTATTACCACTGCGAACTGCTCCTTCCATACTATGACTTTTGCAAAAATAAAGCTTGAATTTTCATTACTTCTTTTCTTTTATCTAAAGTATCTGTGTAATGTTTTAATCTGCGTTAATCTGTGATTCAGGGGGAAATAATAATGACTTTAGAAACAATAAGCGAAAGATATATTTGGGATAAAATTAGATATGATTTTTCTAAACAAAAAGAGGATACTTGGTAATAAATTAGTAAAGGAAAAGATTTAATATATGAAAAATAAAACAAGTGCGGCTTTACTGGCTTTCTTTTTAGGTGGACTCGGTGGGCATAAGTTCTATTTAGGGCAAGCGGGGCAAGGCGTACTCTGTTTAATTTTATGCTGGACTTTGATCCCTGCTGTTTGTGCATTCGTTGAAGGAATAATTCTTTGCACTATGTCAGATGAAGAGTTTAATAAAAATTATAATAATACAGAAAATAATCAAAGTTCTTTTCAGAAAACCAACAAATTTGACGAACTGAAAAAACTTGGGGAATTAAAATCACAAGGCATTTTATCTGATGAAGAATTTGAAACAGAAAAAAAATAAAATACATATTAGAAATGAAATTGCAAAATATACTCTTTATTTTTTATTATTAATTAGTATTTTATGCTTAATTGTGTGTGGTGTTTTTTATTTTAGGGGAGTACCTGATTTTGGTATTGAATTATTTACTTAAACAACTTACTAAAAAAATCAGAAGAGATACAACTAATCAAAATAATGAGTTTTCTATTTTAGTTTGGGCTTTTATTGTGGGTTTTTCTGAAAAGTTTGTACCAGACAGTTTGTTTTTTATAATTTCAAGGAGGCTAAGTAAATAAACTTTATCTCTGAGAAAGAAATCTCAACTCTCTAAAACCGTTAAAAAGTTAATCTGTCGCTTGCCAATTTTGTTTATTTTCCGCACAAATAATAACATCAGCGGCTCTATTACCACTGCGAACTGCTCCTTCCATGCTGTCATAAAAACGCTGTTTAGTATATCCGCCAGCCAAAGCCAAATTATCAATCGGAGATTTTTGTAAAACCCTAAGTTTATCAGTATTAATATTTGGCCAATAAACCGACTGCGGAACTTTAACAACTTTTGCTTTTAGTATTTTGGCTTGTGGAGCAGTATCTGGAAATATACTTTTTAAATCTTGCCAAACTTTTTCAATTATAAATTCATCTGACTTATCAATAAGCTCAAAAGCGGGTGCAATCACAAACTGAAAGCGAGATTTTCCTGCACTTTGTTTTTTATAATCAGAACTAGTATTTCCTAAATCTGCATAAACTGGAATTAAACCATCTGGCGAAAATAAAATATTGTCATAGCCTGAAACTTGCCTGTCAAGCCACAAATGCAAAGTTATAACTGGCACACTTTCAATTTGTTTAAGACCTTTAAAGTAGTCAAAATTGTTTTCCCAAGCTTGAGGTATTAATTTTTTTAAGTTGTGAATTGGCAAAGCGAATAAATAATAATCAGCTGATTTTTTAATAATTTCGCCATTATCAGCCTGAAAACTAAGACTTTCAATTGAGTTTAAATCATTTTCTTTTAAATTTATATTTATTAGTTTTAAATTATTAGTAATTTGTCCGCCTTTTTGTCTGATTGAATCAGCAATTGGTTTAGTTAAATGAATTTCGGGTGAACCTTTCAAAAAGCCAATTTTACTCGCATCATTTCTTTTTAAAAATGTACCGCTAACATCTAAAACAATTTTGGCGGAAATCTTTTCGGGTGGCAAAAACTTAAGAGCTAAAGTCATGGGCAAAAACATTTTTTTTAGCATTTTATCAGCAATACCCAGCTTTTGATGCCAAGTCTGATAAGTAATTTGGTCTTGTTCGGCTAAGTATTTTGGGCTACCAAATAAAATTGGAAAAAGGGCTTTAGCCAAAGAGAACTTTTCAAGCAAAGAAAAATAATGATTTTGAAAAACCGCTGGTAATAAATGAAAAGGACTTGGCAATTTAATAGTTTTAAAGTCAAACCGTTCACCATCTGCCAGCGTGTAAGTTAAAATATGTTCTTTCCACTCAATAGATTCATAAATATTTAGCTCTCTCATTAAGTCAAAAATTTCTTGATAAGCACCAAAAAACACATGTAAGCCAGTTTCAATCCAATCTTGATCTTCATCTTGCCAAGCAGACCATTTACCCCCCAAAACAGATCTTTTTTCAATTATTTCAAGATCAAAATTTTCTTTGATTAGTTTATGTCCAGCTGTCAGACCCGCAAATCCGCCACCAACAACAATTACTTTTTTTTTGCTTTGTAACATTTTTTTTAGTTTGTAAAATTTAAAATAAGATTATTATATGTACTTTTTTGCTAAAATGATTGTATAGATAAATAATACTTAAATAATTACTTTATTTTAAATTTTACAGGGAAGTAAGTGAAAATTTGGGTAATTGATTTATAAAAGCGTTAAAAATAAATTAAATTTAAATGACAGCGATTTGCTTTTATTTTCAGGTACATCAACCCGACAGACTCAGAGATTATCGTTATTTTGAAATTGAAAAATCTCCTTTTTATTTGAATAATGTCCAAAACGAATTAATAATGAATCGGATTGCAAATAAATGTTATTTTCCGATGATTAAATTATTAAAAAAAATCATTCAAGAAACTAATGGTGAATTTAAATGTGCTTTTAGTTTATCTGGTGTTTTTTTAGAACAAGCCCAAATTTTTGTACCATCTTTAATAACTGCTTTTCAGGAATTAGTTGAAACAAATTGTGTTGAGATTTTAGCTGAAACTTATTATCATTCTTTGTCTTTTCTTTATAGTCCTGAAGAATGGAAAGCTCAAATTAAAAAACATGAAGAAAAAATATTTGAAATCTTTAAAATTAAACCCCAAGTCTTTCGGAACACAGAGCTAATTTATAATAATTCAATTGGTCAAGAAATTGCTAATTTGGGCTACAAAGGAATATTAGCGGAAGGACATGAAAAGTTTTTAAATTGGCTTTCCCCAAATTATGTTTATCAAGCCGCTAATAATACAGCTTTTAAAGTTTTATTACGAAATTATAAATTATCTGATGATATAGCTTTTCGCTTTTCTGATCAGACTTGGAGCGAGTGGCCTTTAACAACTGATAAATTTACTAATTGGATTAATTCGTTCCAAGACGATTCACAATGTTTAAATTTATTTATGGACTTTGAAACTTTTGGCGAGCATCAGGCAGATCAAACTGGTATTTTTGAATTTATGCGTTATTTGCCAGCTGAAATTTTAAAAAATAAGCATAAATTTGTTAAGCCCAGTGAAGCAATTGAAGAGTTTAAGCCAGTTGGAACTTATAATTGCCCTGAATTTAGCTCTTGGGCTGATGAAAACCGTGATTTATCGGCTTGGCAGTCTAATAATATGCAAAAAGAAATTTTTGAAAAAGTATATGAATTAGAAGCAAAAGTCAAAAGTACTCAAAACAAAGATTTAATCGATATTTGGCAAAGATTAACTACTTCAGATCATTTTTATTATATATCCACAAAAGATTATAATGACGGAGAAGTACATAAATATTTTAGCCCTTACGAGACTCCCTATGATGCTTATATAAATTGTATGAATATTATTGCTGACCTTACTTATCGTATTGATCAAGCTTTATTATTAGAGAAGCCAAATCATATTGAAGAAAATACATATCAGCCCGAAAAAATCACTTCTCAATTAGAAAATATAATTAATGTCATTAAAGATTTAAAAAAAGATGATAATAATAATAAATTGCAGAAAAACTTATCCTCGGTTGTATGCAAAAAGTAAATAATGATATTTATAATGATTATGGCGATCGTTGGTATACAGCTAATGATGACCCAATTGCATTGTTGAGAGCTGAATCTAAAGTTAAAACTCCTTGGATTATTGCTAAAATAAAAGAATTCAATTATTTAAATACAGATACTAAAGTACTGGATATTGGCTGTGGTGG
This sequence comes from Candidatus Caenarcanales bacterium, assembly GCA_947489925.1. Taxonomy (GTDB): domain Bacteria; phylum Cyanobacteriota; class Vampirovibrionia; order Caenarcaniphilales; family Caenarcanaceae; genus JAAFJH01. Next base: position 13,061 of record CANLFK010000007.1, on the reverse strand, counting down.
AGGTTTTTTGAGTAATGCTTTAGCTAAACAAAGTTTACAAGTTACGGGTATTGATTTATCAGCTGAAAGCTTAAAAGTGGCTAAAGCACATGATGAAACAAATACTGTTAATTATCAAGTAGCTAATGCTTGTGAATTGCCTTTTGAAGACCAAAGCTTTGATATTATTACCGCTATGGATTTTTTGGAGCATGTAGACAAACCAGCCGAAATTATTTTGGAATTATCAAGAGTATTAAAGCCAAAAGGTTTATTTATTTTTCATACTTTTAATCGTAATTTATTAGCTTATTTTGTAATTATAAAGATGGTGGAATGGTTGATAAAAAAAACACCTAAAAATTTGCATGTTTTGCATTTATTCATTAAACCCAGCGAATTGAAACAATATTGCTTAGACGCAAAGATGAAAGTAGTTGAAATGGTCGGTATTAAACCAGTTTTCTCTAGTATTCCTTTGGCTAAATTGTTTAGTGGTATTGTGCCAGAAACTTTGAAATTTGAACTAACAAAAAGCTTATTACTTTCTTATATAGGAGTGGCTGTCAAAGCTTAAGCCGTAAAATGAATAAAACGAATTTTAATTAAGTCAAAAAACATTTTAATTGGATCGAAAAAAATATTAACTTTGCTTCGCTCATCATTCACCCAAATAACTGGCTCTTCTTTTATTTTTAATTTGTGTTTGACAGCTAAGTATAAAAGTTCTACATCAAAGGAAAAGCCATCAATCTTCATCTTAGCAAATAACTTACGACCAATTTCACCCTTAATTAATTTAAAACCGCATTGAGTGTCATCTAATTCTATGCCCATTAAATTATTAGCAATTATATTAAAAAGTCTACCAATTATAATACGGTGAAAAGGTTGTTTTTTATCAACTAAATCAGGATCTTTTCGGCTTCCAATCACTAAATCAAAACCCTCTTCTATTTTAGTCTTTAATTTAATTAATTCCACAATTGGAGTAGAACCATCAGCATCTGTAAATAAAATCAAATCACCTTTACTATTTAAAATACCCTCTCTCACCGCCGCACCTTTTCCCATATTTTGCGGTAATGTAATAAAATTTAATTTATCTGCAAATTCTTCTAAAACAAATTGCTTAGTGCGGTCAGTGCTGCCATCATTTACGACAATTACTTCTGCGTCGAATTCGTTTTGCTGTGCATCGATAAAATCAAATATTTTTCTTAAAGTAATTAATAATCTTTCTTCTTCATTGTAAGCTGGAATTATAATTGAAATAAGCTTTTTCATTATTAAATCATCGCTTTGATATAAACAATATTAACCATTAATTTATCTCGTCCTTTATCCAAAAAAACCGATAAATTTTCTTGCTTGTTTTTTCCACTAATTGAAATTGAATTATCCTCTTCGGTTTCAGCTTTCACTTCTTCATAACCTTTTGACTTTAAATAATTAAGCCAATATTCTTGTGTTTCGGGTTTAGACTTTTCTGAGATTAATAAAGCTGAGAGCGTTAAACTTTGCGGAGTTTCAATTTTCATAACCCGTGCATCTTTATTAAGACTAATCCAGTTTGGTATTTGAATATATTTATTTAATTCAGTTAAATTATTTTGATCGTTTGAAAAATGTCCGTCTTTACTCAAAGGCAAATTTAATAAATCACCATTATTACCCGAAATATTATTTGAGCTAGAATCAGACTTGTTTTTTTGTGATTGGTCTTTGTTGCATGAGCTTAAGCAAAAACTTAATATTAAAATTAATGCACAAACACAATAGTTTTTAAAAATCTTCATAAATTTAAGACGCAGGAGTTTGTTCTACAGTAGTGCTATTAGTGTTCGGGGCTGGTTTAACTTTTGGGGCTGGTAAATTTTTAAATTTGAAATAAAACTCAGACTGATTTTTGGATAAAGTTAATTTTTTAATATCAAAAACCAAATCTTCTCTGGTGTAATCACTCATTTCAAAATCAACTGTATTAATAATACAATCCGTTGGGCAAACTTCGGTGCATAAGCCACAAAACATACAAAGTCCTTGGTCAATATAAAACTCTTTAACTTTGCCTTTGGCGGTTGGGTCTGGAATAACAGTAATACATTGGTCTGGGCAAACTCTTTCACATTGCTTGCAAGCTATACACAAATGTTCTCCCGTGCTTGGATTGACATTCAAAGCTAATCTGTGGCGGGAAGCAGCATATAACTCTGGCATTTCATCAGGGTAAGAAGTGCTAACTGGATCTCTGGTGGATTGAAGGGCAACCGTTCCTAAGCCTTTAGCTATATTTAAAGCCCCTTCCAAGACTTCAGTAAAAACATTTTTTTGCTCTGGCATATTGTTTTCAGGACTAATTAATCTTTTTGAATATTAACAAATATTTAAACGAGTTAGTGTTTTTTATAATTAAGTCTTTTCTACTTCAATTTCTTTTTCAGCTTTTTTCTGACCGACTTTCGGCTCTGTTCCACTAATTAATCTTTGAATATTAGCCTGATGTTTATAAATAATATAAGCCGCTCCTAAAATGCAATAACCGACATAAATCCACTGTCCTTCACTGCCAGCCTTAAATAAAAACATAAAAATTGGACTAAGCGGAACTGCAATTAAAGCACCTAAAGACGAATATTTACTAATATAAACCGTCAAAGCCCAAATAATAGCTGTTATTAAACCAACTCGCCAATCAAGTGCAAATAAAGTACCAACACCCGTCGCCACCGCTTTACCGCCTTTAAAACCAATCCAGCAAGATTTTACATGCCCAATTAAAGCTCCTAATGAGCCTACTACAAAGAAGCTAATGGAAGTATATTCGTTCATTCCATCATGAAAGCGAAGCAGTCTATAAGAATCAATTAAAGCAAAAAAGAAAGCTCTCTTTAAGCTATAACCAGACATACCCATTACCATAATTAAGCTTAATATAGCTTGGCAAATATAAACAGCTACATAAGGGGCAATAAAACCTTTGAGAAAGTCGCCAAGCAAAACCAAAATTGCCGCTTTTTTACCAAGTAATCTTAAAGCATTTGTCGTGCCAGTACTTCCGCTGCCTTCTTTAGTTATATCAATTCCATGAAACTTTCCGACAATATAACCAAAAGGAATTGAACCAATTAAATAACCTATTATCAAGGCGGTTAAACAAAGAAGAAAAAGTTCTATATTAATATTCATACGATTTATTTTTAAGTTGTGTCTTGATCAGAGTCTAAGCTAAATATTCTTATTATTAATTTTAAGCTTATAAAGATTTTCACTTTCATTATTTCATAGATCTCTTGGTGCTAGATTTAATATGACTTCGACAGATAAAAACACTTCTGAATCACAGATGGACACAGATGAAAAGATGACACAGATATTTTAGACTTTATTTTTTTAGCTTTGATTAAAACTTTTCAAGCCTGAATCCAGTATATCCTTTAATCCTGTAAATCCTGCTTCAGAGAGCGGAAAAACTATAAATAAAATATCTGTGAAATCAGTGTTATCTGTGCTAATCTGCGATTCAGAAATGCTTTTTGAGGTAGTTTATTTATTTGGTAAAATTAAGTGAAATTAATGAAAGTAAGTTTAATTTATTCTTTAATCTGAGTTATGAGCTAATTTGCTTAATTCTTTATCATTTTGTCGCCATTTCTTTGATACTTTTACTTTCAGATCTAAAAAAACTTTTTGACTTAATAATTTTTCAATTTCAATTCGAGCTTCCGAGCCAATTTTTTGTATTTTCTGTCCTTTTTTTCCAATTAAAATTCCTTTCTGCGATTCTGTTTCAACTAAAATAAAGGCTCTAATTGTAATTAAATCAGTGCGACTTTTTTCATCAAATTCAATCATTTCAACCGCTGTGCAATGAGGCACTTCTTCGGCTGTATGAATTAAAACTTGCTCTCTAATTAATTCGGTTGCCAAAAACCTTAAAGAACGATTAGTTGGAATATCGTCTGGAAAATATTGCGGACCAAATGGTAAATGCTCATAAATTATGTCTAAAAGTTCATCTAAGCCATTTTTCTTTGCAACCGAAATTAAAATCGGATTAGCGGTTAAGTTGTTTAGACCATTAAAAGCTGATTTATACAGTTCAATATTTTCTTTTAATCTTCCGGTATTTCTCGCTAAATCTTTTTTGTTTAAAACTAATAAGCAAGGTTTTTCAGGACAATTTGTTTTCAGCCAGTCAATTATCCAATTATCGCCCGCTCCTGGTGAGGAATTACTTTCACTGATAAAAATAATAATATCTGCTTCCTTTGCTCCATCAAAAGAAATTTGCAAACAGTTTTCGCCTAATTTATCAACGGGTTTATGCAAGCCTGGTAAATCTAAAAATACAATTTGACCAAACTGCTGTTGCGAAGCGGAATAATTATAAACTCCTAAAATTTTATTACGAGTAGTTTGCACTTTGGAACTGACAATTGCAATTTTTTGTTCAAGTATTTCATTTAAAAGTGATGATTTACCAACATTTGGTCTACCGACTAAAGCGATAAATCCAGACTTATAGTTTTCTTGCATAATAATTGTAAAGCTAATTTTATTGATAATTCTAAATTTAAATAAATAAATTCACCTAAAAATAAAAAAATATTTGATTAAAGAAAATGAATAGTCTAATATATATAAGATATTGAAATTACTTTGTCATCAATTTAGAAAAATCATTTAATGCCTACTTTAAACCAATTAGTTAAGCAAAGAAGAGAAGCCAAAAGCAAGAAGAGCAAATCTCCCGCTTTAACAGGAAATCCTTCCAGAGCTGGTGTCTGCACCCGTGTTTATACAACTACTCCTAAAAAACCCAATTCAGCATTGCGTAAAGTTGCTAGGGTCAAATTAACCAATGGAATTGAAATAACTGCTTATATTCCGGGTGAAGGACATAATTTACAAGAACACTCAGTTGTATTAGTCAGAGGTGGTCGTGTTAAAGACTTACCCGGTGTTCGTTATCATATAATTCGTGGAAGTCTTGATACTTCTGGTGTTAAAGACCGTAAACAAAGTCGCTCAAAATATGGAGCAAAAAGGCCAAAACCAGGTGCCGCCCCAACAGACGCAAAGAAAAAAGGTAAATAAAAAATGTCAAGAAAAGCTTTCAAAAGAAAAAGAAGACCATCTGTTTTAGAGTCTAAATTTCATAATCCAATTTTATCCAAATTCATTCGTATATTAATGTGGAGTGGAAAATTAAGCACTGCTGAAAAATTAGTATATGGTGCTTTAGATAAGGCTGAATCTACCTTGAAACAACCGGGTCTTGAAATATTCCTTAAAGCCTTAGAAAATGTAAAGCCTTTGGTAAAAGTAAAAGCTCGTCGTGTTGGCGGTTCTACTTATCAAGTTCCAATTGAAGTACAAGATGATGCAGGCTGGACTTTGGCTATGAGATGGATTGCTCAAGTTGCCAGAAATAAAGGTGGTGCTTCTATGGAAGATAAGCTCTGCAGAGAATTAATTGAAGCTTTTGAAAAAAGAGGCGATGCTGTTCGCAAAAGAGAAGAAACCCATAAAATGGCTGAGGCTAATAGAGCTTTTGCACATTATAGAGTTTAAATTCTATAGTCTAAAATCCCTGATTGTAAAATTAAGAGGTATTTAAAATCGTGGCTCTACAATTACAAAAAGTATCAGCTGGTGAAAGAATTAATTTATCCAAAGACCATTCTGAATTAAAAAAAATAAAGATTGGTTTAAGCTGGGATGTTAAAGAAGGTGTAACAGCTGACTTAGATGCTTCATTGGTGGTTTTAGGTGAAAATGAAAAAATGTTGGCTGAAGACAGTATTTTATTTTATAATTCGCCAAAAAATCCTCAAGGTAAGCCAGTTTTATATAATGGAGCTTTAGAGCATTCTGGGGATGAAAAGACAGGAGCGGCTGACGGAGACGATGAAACAATTACAATTGATTTAACTAAAATACCAGCTGATGTCAAAATAATGCTGGCGGCAATTACTATTTATGGAGTTGGTCAAAGTTCGCCAATTACCTTTGGAAGAGTAAAAAATGCAATGGTTAAACTGTATAATGCTGAAACCAATGAGGCTCTTTATCAATTTGACTTAACGGAAGATGCTTCTCGTGGAACTTCGGTTGAGATGGCTCGTGTTTATTTGAAAGATGGACAATGGAGATTTACTGCTTTGGGTGATATTCTTGGTACAGCACCAAATGGTTTGGAAGATATTGTCAATAAGTATAAAAAATAAAATAAATGTCAGGATTAAATTTAACCAAAGGCGATAAGCTCAACTTACAAAAAGAAAATGGTAATAAATTAACTTCTTTTTGTGTTGGTTTAAATTGGGGAGCAATTATCAAAAAAGGTTTATTTGGTAATGAAAAAAAAGAAGCAGTTGATTTAGATGCCAGTGCGGCTTTATTTGATGAAAACAATCAAGTTCTTGAAATAGTTTCTTTTAGACAATTAATTTCTTCTGATAAGGCAATTAAGCATAGTGGCGATGATCGGAAAGGTGATTTGGACGGAGATGATGGGCTTGACAATGAAATTATTATGGTTGATTTAGCTAAATTAAATTCCAAAGTAGATAAAGTTGTTTTTATTTTAAATAGCTTTCGTGGACAAGATTTTGCTGATATTCCATATGCACATATTCGTCTTTATGAAGGTACAGCCAGTCAAGTTGATTCAGTTTTTGCAAAGTTTAATGTTTCAGCTGACCCAAAATTTAAAGGTTTTGTTTCAATGGCAATGGCTAAATTATATAAACATAAAGGCGAATGGAAAATTGAGACAATTGGAGAGCCAACTAAAGACAAAAACTTAGAAGAGACGGTTGCCACAATTCAACGGTCATATTTGTAATTTTGTCATTATGCAAGTACAAACAGGTCTTTTTCCTAAAGTAAATTTATTATTTAAGTTAATTTCTGAAAGATTAAGTATTATTTTCAAAACAAAAAACAATTGGAAAAAAGAAGTTGATTTTTCTAGTTCTTTACTTAAAGACTTTATTGTAAATAATTTTTCAATTGGCGAAAAGATTTTTTGTTTGGTGATTATTTTATTTTTGTATTTTAGTTTTACTTGGATTTATGATTTTTTTACATATGGTTCAATAGATACAGCCCTTCGCAATCAGCAGTCAGCCAAAGCAGAGTCTTTAATTCAGCAAGGATTGGCATTTAACCCAAATGATAATAATTTAAAACTTAGGCTTGCTCGTGCTTATTTGTCTTTGGGGCGGGGAGTTGAAGCAAAAAATTTAATTGAAGAAGTTCAATCAATTGATTCACGAAATCCTTATTTAGGAAAAGTTGCTCGTGAATTAGCAATATATTTAAGGCTTTCAAAAAAAGAATATCAAGCCATTCCAATTCTTGAAAAAATACCGCTTAATTCTTGTAAAGATTGTTTAACCGAATTATTGTATCTTTACACTGTTGAAGGTCGAAACTCTTTATTGCATAAAAATTTATCAAGAGCTAATTATTTTTTATCAAGAGCCTTAAAATTAGCCGAAAAAGTTAAAGAATCCAATTCATCAGTTAATCATCGCAAGAGAGAATTGGCGAAAGCTTATAATATGCAGGCTTTTCAGTTGATTCAATCAAAACAAATTGATAATGCAATTAATATTTTAGAAATCTCAAAGGATATATTTCCGATTGGACAAACTTATGAAATGCTTGGAAAATTGTATTTAGATAAAAAAGAAATAAGTATTGAAGATTTAAAAAAATCGCTTGATTGCTCAGATAAAGCTTATTCTTTTGGCTTAGTTGAATCAGAAGTCGATTTCAGAGAAGCTTTAAAGCTATTAAAACAAAAACTAAGAGAAAAAGGTTTATCCCAAAAAGAAGTAAATGAAGAAGTCCAAGGTTTTCAGTTGAGCTCAGTGAAAATAGCTGAGGAAAGCGAAAAAGAAATTATAGCCGAAAATAAAACTAAATTAGCTGAAATAAAGGCAAAACCAAAAAGCCAAGAAATAATAGAAAAAGATGATAAAGAGCCTCAAGAAGCTGGGAAACAACATATTGAAGTTAAAGAACCTAAGGCAGAAAATATCAAAACACCCATAATCCAAAAAGAACAAGCTTCTTCCACTGAGCCAGCTGAAGCTAAACCAGAACAAACTGCTCCAAAAAGACCTCAAATGTATGAAAATAGTCCTTACGAAGAACAAAAAACGACCAAAACTCCAAATCAACCAGAATATAATCCATCACCTTTTCCAGACAATTAATTAAACTTATTAAACTAAAACGCAAAAAGTGCTTCAGAAAAGAAGTTTAAAAAGTTAGATAGTTTTTATTTTTAATTCAAAAGAGAGAGGAGATTTTATTTAGTGTGTCTTCTTCAGATTTTCTTTTCATCCAACTCTCATTAAGCTAATTGTTTTGCTTTCTCTATAACTTCTTCTATTGAACCAACCATATAAAAAGCTTGTTCTGGTAAGTGATCCCATTTTCCTTCAATAATTTCTTTAAAACTTCTGACAGTGTCTTCCATCTTAACAAATTTACCTTTAGAGCCAGTAAAAACTTCAGCTACATGAAAAGGCTGACTTAAAAAACGCTGTATTCTTCTAGCTCTATTCACTACGGCTTTATCATCATCAGATAATTCATCCATTCCTAAAACCGCAATAATATCTTGTAAATCTTTGTATCTTTGCAAAATAGACTGGACTTCACGAGCAGTATTATAATGTTCTTCACCGACAATACTAGGTTTTAAAGCATTAGAAGTCGAAGCCAAAGGATCAACCGCTGGATAAATACCAAGCTCAGCAATACGACGGCTTAAAACAGTGGTTGCATCTAAATGAGCAAATACGGTAGCTGGAGCTGGATCAGTTAAATCATCAGCTGGCACATAAACTGCTTGAATTGAAGTGATTGAACCATCTTTCGTTGAAGTAATTCTTTCTTGTAATTCGCCCATTTCACTGGCTAAAGTTGGCTGATAACCAACAGCACTTGGCATTCGTCCCAAAAGAGTAGAAACTTCAGAACCAGCTTGACTAAAACGAAATATATTATCAACAAAAAGCAATACATCTAAATGTTGGCTATCCCGAAAATATTCAGCCATAGTTAAAGCAGACAAACCAACTCTCATTCTAGCACCAGGAGGTTCATTCATTTGCCCATAAACCAAGCTAACATTTTGCAAAACTCCTGAATCTTTCATTTCATGGTAAAGATCATTTCCTTCACGAGTTCTTTCTCCTACTCCTGCAAAAACGGAAATACCGCCGTGAGCTTTAGCAACATTATGAATTAATTCCAAGATAATAACGGTTTTACCTACACCCGCTCCACCAAATAAACCAACTTTTCCACCTTTAATATAAGGTTCTAAAAGGTCAATTACTTTTATGCCAGTTTCAAAAATTTCTACTTCATTATTCTGGGCAATTAAAGCTGGAGCTTTGCGATGAATAGACCATTTTTCTGTATCTTCAGGTAAATCAGCACCATTATCAACTGGTTGCCCTAAAACATTAAAAATCCGACCAAGTGTTTTATTGCCAACTGGTACTTTAATTGGCTCGCAATCAGTATAAGCTTTCATTCCACGGCTCAAGCCCTCTGTAGCTCCCATTGAGATAGCTCTTGCAATATTATTGCCAATCAATTGTTGCACTTCGAGTACAAGCTTAAACTCTTGCCCATTGCTATTTTTATCTTCAACAGTTATGGCACTATAAATAGGCGGTAAGCCATCTTCAAAAACTATATCTAAAACAGGACCAAGTACTTTAATAACTGTGCCATTTAGGCGGGTTTTTTCGGAAGTATTAATAGACATTAAAATATTTTATTTGCAAAAGATTGAAATAATAATATCAATAATCGATAAATTAAAGCTAAAAAATCATCAAAATAATTCAAATTTGGTGGGCAGTGAGGGACTTGAACCCCCGACCGCCTCGGTGTAAACGAGATGCTCTACCACTGAGCTAACTGCCCTTAATTCTTATTGAATTATTATAAATTAACAAAAATTACTTAATTAAGCAAATTTATATTTAAAAAAGGGTAAGCCTTGTGAAAAAAAGTATAAAATATGGCATTTTCTGATTATTATGAAAATTAAAAAACTCCTCTCTAGATTATACAAAAATGAAAGTGGTGCTTTAAATGATTTTATTGGCTTAATAATATTTTTAATTGTCATTTTTATGATGCTAGTTCCGCTAGTAGTCGAGTTAATGGTTTATACTGGGCAAACTCAAGAAGTAGACAGATTAACAAAAATTGCCGCCAAAAGAGCTTGTTCGATGACAGCCGCACCCGAAAAAGGTAGCATGGATCTGAATATGGGAAGCGTCGGAGCTGGTATTAATATTTCAAGATTGCCTCAAGTTGTAGCCGCTGTTAGGAATGAAGCTGCTCACCCAGATCAATATAGCCGCTTTGAATTGACTTTATACGATGTAACTGGTCAAGTCGTAGACGCTGGGGCTAATTTTACGCTAGAAAATTCAGTTGGAAGAACTTATAATATTTCTTTGGCTGGTGCAAATGGAGAAGGAGCTATTTGTCCATCTGGCGGAGGAGACCGCTGGGATTATTGTCTACAACCTGGTAGTGATGATGCTATTAAAAAACAACTAAGAGATACTGGCGGACAAGAGAATAAAGATTTAATTCAGAGAATGGAAAGATTTCAGGCTGGAAGATGCAGGCAGGGCGAAGATTGTCGAGGCGATTTTGTTGGTCGAATAGACCGTTGTACTGTTTGTGCAAGCAAAAGAAGACAATCTATTTTTGGACGAGGCTTTGATGATGGAACTGGTTTCTTTGGTATTTTAAGCTGTGGAAGTGAAACCGATCAGCGAGTTTTGCCATGCAGAATACAAGCTTGTGCTAGTGAAAAATTAACGCAAGTTGGCGGTAAGAGAGGCTATAATAGAGCTTATTTAGATGCTAAAAACTTTGGCTCAATTGGTAAGCAAGCTGGTGCAGGAAAGGCTAGTACCGGAAGTGGAAGTGAAGCTCAATATACAGCCGCTGAAATAAATTATAGAGAGGCTCAAAACGAACACAATACAATTTCAAGTGGTGAAACCAGCACAAAATGGCATGCTGATGAATGGGACGATTCTTATAAACCAAAAGGATCTACACCTACAGCCTCTGCGGGTGGGCAAGGAAAACCAGATGAAACTGATTTGAAAGCAACTAATAATGGTTTTGGCACTTTAGATGAAGAGTATGGAACAATTAAAGCTTATTAAAATAATGTCAGTTCGACAGCTTACTGCTCTTTAAAAGACTTTCTCAACTAATTATTTATATTTAAGCATTTGCATATCTTTCTATATTATTTTCCCATACTTGTTTTTGTTCTTCAGGCATTACTCCTTTTCCTCTGTTTAATAAATATCCAGTAGCTAATTCATAAGCCCCTCCAGGAATTTTAGGTCGCTTTTCCCTAACATGTATTTCAGTTGTTCCTTTCTTTTCTCCTTCTTGTATAAAAACTGCCATACATTTTACTGGTATAAAGTCTTGTGATGGGTTATTTAATGTTGATAAAATATCTCCCATATTTTCTGGGGCATTTAATAATTTATGTATATTTAAAAAGTTGGGAGCTAGGGAATAATTTGCCTCATTTTCCTCAATGGCTTCTTTTTCGTTGTAACCATGAATCAAAGCTAAGACTGACTGAAAGAACTCAGTGAATTTAGGATTTGTTAATAATTCTTCTTGATTTTGCTGAAAAATTATTTTAAGTCCCTTTTCACTAGTTATAATTTCAAATTTAGGCAATTCTTCTAATACTTCAAATAATTTTTTGCCACTATTAATGCCATTCAGAGAAGCATTTTCTTTAAAACATTCTTTCAAATATACTGCTACGGATTTAGCCCATTCTTTTTCCTCTTTAGAACCATGAATCAAAGCTATTTCATGAGGATTTGTACTTTCTTTATAACTTATACTATCTCCTTTCATCTTGGGTTTTCCAAATATTTGTGCATGAGTTAATAAAATGCTTTGATTAGACTTCGCTTCACCTTCTGGATTGTCCTGACTTTTTTCTAAACCGCAACGAGTTCCTAATTCGAATAGTTGTCCAGTCAATGGTGAACTATCATTAAAGCCCATTACAAGTTCCATTTCTGGAAATAATTTTACCGCTTTCGAGTAAGCTAAAAACATTCCTGTTAGGGCTTCAGGTGAATTTTGATCTGGAGACATTGGTATTTGCCCACCATAAGAATCCTCCAATGCCATAGCTAAAAGACTGAATTCCTTACTATATGGATTATCATTCGGCACAAGCCACACAGTATTTTCACCCTCCCCTCTCGTTCCAATTGATTCTGCTTTTAAATGTTCTCTTCCTTTTGGTCCTAATATTCCTCTTATTAGTGGGGATTGTGGATCAAGTGCTTTGGGTGGTTTTACGGTTACAAATGGGAGTAAAACGAGGGGTGAAACAGTTTGTTCTTGAATGGCTAAATTTAGAATCGGTGATAATGGCTTTGCAGTTTTTGGTCTATAAAGGGTGGCACTAGACCTTGCGACAACAGGTTTTCTAGTGTTTAAGTCTGTGGATTTGGCTGAAATTTTAATCATAAATACTATGTTTAGAAAACAAAAATTTAATAAATAAATTCTAAAATTTGAAATTACTTAGCTTAAGAGTAAAATCAAGTTATATAAATTCTTTATGACTTTTATAAGAAAATATTATAATCTCAACTTTTATAGTTTTTTTTAAATAAAAAAAGAATTATCTTTAACTATAATCATCAAGAATTAGCTAGAATTTATATTCTGTATTAAATTAATTTGACTGCTGAGTTAATTGGTGGTGAAAGAGTTCATTTTATTAAGACAATCTCTATTAATCCACAATTCACAAGTTAAAAATAAGTGTAAAATGAAGTCAAATAAAGCTTAAACTCGTTTTTTAATTTAAATGTCGGACTATTCATTTAAAGAGCAAACTCAGGATTCTAATTATAATTTTAATAAAAACAACTTAAACAAATAATATTAATCGCTTTATTTAAGTTTAACTTGAGCTTGATTTAAGCTTAGTTATCAAGGATTAACATTGAAATCAA
>CANLFK010000006.1 GCA_947489925.1 Candidatus Caenarcanales bacterium | reverse complement strand
GTTTATCAAGTATTTATGGATTCCGTTTTCTGCATATATTAATTTTAACTCACTTAAGCAGGCACTCAATGAAATATTAAATTCCATCAACACAAAACACCATATTTCTTTTGTCTAGGTACTTAAAGTAGTCTATTAAAATGAATCAAAACGAATTAAAAGATAATATTGATTGGCGAAACCCACTTGAAAGTAAACCTAAAATAAGTTTACAAGACTATTTAGAATTTTACAAAAATCGCATTATACAAGATAGTGAAAGGCTTTTTGTTACTGATTTTTTATTTCCTTTACTTGGTGAAGAAAACATAAAATACGTAATTCCACAATATCCATTTCTTGATTCAGAAGGCAGGACAAGGAGAATAGATTTTGTTTTGTGGAAGGACAATAAAAAAATTGCATTAGAAGTGAATGGCGAAACTTATCATGCAGAAGGAGTCATTGCAACAGAAATGTATGACGACAATTTAAACCGACAAAATGAAATTTTAAGTTCGGGTTACTTCCTTTTACGTTTTTCATATTCACAATTGCAACACCCAATTTGGCGAAAACAAGTAAGCGAAAGTATTAGAAGATTAATTTATAAAAACATTCCAGAATTACTATCTGAAAGCTTGGTAGAACCTAACCACCTGCAAAAGCAAACAATGCAGGAACTTAATTTAAGGAGGAGTTTGGGTTGGAAAAAAGGAATTGTGGTTTTGCCAACAGGTACAGGTAAAACATTTTTATCAGTATTTGACACTCAAAATACAAATGGTAAAATTCTTTTCATCGTTCATAGGCTTGACATTCTAAGCCAGTCAAAAGATGCTTTTGAAAAAATTTATCCAAAAGAAATATTGGGTATTTTAACAGGAGATGTAAAAGAGAATATTAATGCCCGTATTCTTTTTGCATCAAAAGATACATTGCGAAACCCAGATATTTTATATAAGTACAACGCTTCTGAATTCGACTACGTTATTGTTGATGAAGTACACCACGGACAAGCACAGTCCTACCAAATAATCCTTGATTATTTCAAACCCAATTTCTTTATGCTTGGCTTGACAGCCACGCCTGACAGAATGGATAGAAAAGATATTTTTGAATTGTTTGACTATCAAAAAGTTTTTGAATACACCTTAAATGAAGCAATTGAAAATGGTTTCCTCGTTCCATATACTTATTATGGATTAAAGGACAATGTAGATTATTCGCAAATTCGTTACAAAGGAAATAAATATAACGTCGCAGACCTTGACAGATATTTAATAATTAAAGACCGTAACGAGCAGATTTTAATTGAATATTTAGAGAAAGGAAAAGGAAATAAAGCGATTGGTTTTTGTTGTTCAATAAAACACGCAGAAGCAATGGCTAAATTTTTTAATGAATACGGAATACCATCTTATGCAATTACAGCAGAAGCCCCAAATCGTAACGAATTAATAAAGCAATTCAGAGAAAATAAGTTTACAGTTGCATTTACAGTAGATTTATTCAATGAAGGTGTAGATTTTCCTGATTTAAGAGTGTTGTTATTTTTGCGACCAACTGAATCAAAAACTGTATTTATTCAGCAACTTGGTAGAAGATTAAGGCTTTGTGGTGGAAAAGATAAGGTTGTAGTTCTTGACTTTATAAGCAACTATCAGAAAGCAAATAAAATAAGAGAGTTTCTCTCACAAGGTAAAAGTGAACAGAAAAATCCAAAAACAAGTAGAGTTGAAAAAATACTTTATGAATATTCGCCAAAATGTGAAGTTCATTTTGATGCAGAAGTAGAAGAAATATTAGATGCACAAGATAGTTCGGGTAGAGAAATAACAAAAGAAGATTTAATTGCAGCTTACTACGATTTAGCCGAATTATTAAGTCGTAAGCCAACTCAGCAAGAAATAAACGAACAAGGCGAATTTAAAGCAGGAAGATATTTAACTATTTTTGGTTCGTGGGTTAAGTTTCTTCGTGAAATTGGAGAATTTACGGAAATGAATTATCTCTTTCCACCAAGTGTGCATTTAGGTCATATTTTGCACATTTTAAAATTGATGAGCAAGGGCAATCAAACAGAATCTTTGTTAGATGAAAAATTTGTTAGGTTGAGAGGAAATTATGATGAAGGAGAATTAGGAATTTTACAGCGTTCAACCAAGTATAAAATTCAGTGTGCTATGGAAATGGGAATTTTGGTTGATGATAGAAAATTAAAAAATAAAGAAGCTACTTTAAAATTAACGCCTGATGGAGAAAAAATGGCAGATTTATTTTCTGAATTATTACAAAATGTAAATGATACCTTCAAAACAAAAAAAGAACATTTGCCTAATTGGGATATGAATGAGTCAGCATTTTATTTTAATGAAAAAATAAATCATTTTATATCAAATTCTGAAAATTCAGAAGCAAAAAATCTATTTCAAACTTTATGCCTTGAAATGCCAGCAGTATCATTAATGATGAACTATCTACTTAAAATTCTTCGTAAAAAAACGGTAATGAAAAACTATATTTATGATAATTTTTTCAAAACACCTTTTGTTGAAAGATTTTGTGACCAAAACGGAATTGATATTTCTTCTGATGAAGGAGCAAAAAGGCGATGTCCTTTATTATTGAATATTTTGGAATCAATGGGAATTATCAATCAAACAAGCAGAGAAATCATAGTGAATAAATTTGTAATTTCAACAGAAACGCTTAATTTAGTTTATAAAGAAGACTTTAAAGATATAGAGGAACGGATTGAAAAACTTTGGACTTATTCATTGACCAAAGAAATTACTTTTCCTAAATACGAACAATCACGATTAAAAGAAACATTTGGAAAAGAATTTCTCACAGAAACATACTTTTTAACTGACTATGAAAAAATCATATCACGCAAAACAAGTAAGGGCATTCTTGCGTCGGACGACTTCGCAATTGCAGGATTTGTATCACACTGATAAATAATGCCGAAAAATGGCTATATATAAAAATATGGGCAAAATAACTATTAGAGCATTTGATATAATTTTTGATAGAGATGGAACAGATGTTGATGATTTATCAAATGAGTATTTTTTTGAAGTAGAGGAAGAAAAGTTTGATGCAGATGAAGAGCTTGCCGATTTAATAAGTGATGAAACTGGATGGTGTGTCAAATGTTATAATTATGAAGTTGTTTAAAGTAATACCACCGCTATTTAGTTTTATAAGGTCAACCTCGTGTCCAACTTCATTCGAGAAAATAGAATCGTTACTAAGTTGTTGACAATAAATGTAATTACATTAAACACAAGGTGACAGTAATGCTAAAAATCCGCTACATCCCCAAGCACAACTTTCAGATATAGAAAGTGAATTGCAACATTATAAAAGTCATTTTAAAGATAAAGTAGTTTATTGCAATTGCGATGATCCCCGAATTAGTAACTTTTTTAATTATTTTGCTTCAAATTTCAAAGAATTAGGTCTAAAAAAATTAATAGCTTCATGTTATAGAGAACAAGTAAGAGATTTATTTAATACAAAAGAAGATGAAAATGGTTTTTACTTTGAATATACAGGTACAGAGGGCGAAAAAAAGAAACCAAGTTCAACTGACATTATTTATTTTAAGGGAGATGGGGATTTTCGTAATTCAGAAAGTATTGAACTATTAAAGAAGTCCGATATTGTTGTTACTAATCCACCATTTTCATTATTCAGAGAGCATGTATCTCAATTAGTTAAACACGATAAAAAGTTTTTGATAATTGGTAATATTAATGCAATAACCTATCAAGAAATTTTCAAACTAATTAAAGAAAACAAAGCGTGGCTGGGGATAAATCTTGGTAGAGGTATTTCTGGTTTCATTGTTCCCGAACACTATGAACTTTATGGCACAGAGGCTCGTATTGATGATTCTGGAAATAGAATAATTTCTCCAAACAACTGTTTATGGCTAACAAACTTAGACACATCAAAACGACACGAAAATATTGCTCTCACAAAAAGATATTTTGGAAACGAAAATGAATACCCCAAATAGGACAATTTTGATGGAATTAATGTTAATAAAACACAAGACATACCATTAGACTATCAGGGATATATCGGTGTACCAATAACATTTCTACATAAATTTAATCCCAACCAATTTGAAATCATCAAATTCAGAAAAGGGAATGATGAAAAAGATTTATCAATAAATGGGAAATGCCCATACTTTAGAATTATAATCAAAAATAAATGAATACAAAGATTCGACCATGAGTCAAAGAAACACAAGAGTAAGACTTTTATCAATAAAAGATTGGGATTTATAAACTTTAACTTTACTGTGATAGAATCAGCTCAATCATAGTTTCAGAGCATAAATCTAAAATGGAAAGTTTAAATAGTGGACATATAACTTGGATTTTAATATCAACCGCTTTGGTAATGCTCATGACACCAGCTGTTGGTTTTTTTTATGGTGGCATGGTTCGGCAAAAAAATGTTTTGGCTATGATGGGACAATCAATTATTATTTTGGCTTTAATCAGCTTGCAATGGGTTTTAATTGGTTATTCATTATCTTTTGCTAAAAGTGCTTTTAATGGCTTAATTGGTTCTCTTGATTGGTTTGCTTTACAAAATGTTGGATTGACCGCTAATACTGACTATGCCGCAACTATTCCGCATTTATTATTTATGCTTTTTCAGTGCATGTTTGCCGTTATTACGCCAGCTTTAATTATTGGAGCTTTTGCTGACCGAGTGAAATTTGACACTTTTATTATTTTTACTTTGCTTTGGTCTACTTTGGTTTATGATCCAGTTGCACATTGGGTTTGGGCTACCGATGGTTGGCTTCGTAATTTAGGCTCTCTTGACTTTGCTGGTGGAACAGTAGTGCATATTACAGCGGGGGCTTCGGCTTTGGCGGCGGCTTTAATTATTGGCAAAAGACTTGGTTTTGGCGAAGAAAAAATGCCAGCTCATAATATACCTTTTACGGTTTTGGGTGGGGCTTTGCTTTGGTTTGGTTGGTTTGGTTTTAATGCTGGTAGTGCTTTGGGAGACAGTCAATTAGCAGTACAAGCGGCAGTTACAACTAATATTGCGGCTGGAGCTGGAGCTTTATTTTGGATAATTATGAGCCGCTTGGCAAAAGTGAAACCGAGCGTTACTGGAATTATAATTGGTTCAGTTTCAGGTCTGGTTGCTATTACGCCAGCTTGTGGTTTTGTTAGCCCAGTTTCAGCCATTATAATTGGATCAATTGCAGGTATTTTATGTTATTTAGCCATGAATTGGCGTGGCAAATTAGACTTAGATGATTCGCTAGATGTTTTGGCTTGCCATGGTATTGGCGGTATTTGGGGAGCAATTGCAGTTGGTTTATTTGCTGAAAAGTCTATTAATTCAGCAGGAGCAAATGGTTTAATTTTTGGTAATTGGACATTACTTGGTTCGCAGTTGGTGGCAGTTTTAGCTACCATAATTTATTCATTTCTGATGACAGCTTTAATTTTATTTGTGCTTAAAAAAACAATTGGTTTAAGAGTCTCGGTAGAAGAAGAAAAAGCGGGATTAGATATTTCGGTGCATGGCGAAGAAGCTTATATTATGCTCCCATTAGGTGATGACAAGAATGCCTTGCATGTTTTAGCTGGCATAAAAGTTAATGATGTAATGAATAAAAAAGTAAGAACTGTAAACTTAGAAGATAATTTGGAAATTGTGCAAGAGTTAATGCTTGAAAAACAGCACTTTGCCGTTCCAGTTGTAAATTTATTAATAAGCGGTCAAAAAGAATTATTGGGTATTGTTACGATCCAAGATTTAAGACAAGTCAGTCTAGAAGAAAGAAAAAACCTAAAAGTAAAAGATATTTATACTAAAGAAGTTAAAACTGCTTATCCAGATGAGACAATTCATGATTTAATTGAAAGAATGCAGGAAAAACAAATTTCTAATTTACCTGTTATTCAGTCTGATGGCAGTAAAATCTTAATTGGTATAATTTCTAAAACAGATTTGATTTTGGCTTATAAAAAGATTGCGGCAGCTGATTTAGACAAAATTTAAAATTAATTAAGTACAGAAAAAGGCTTATAAAAGTGAGTGAATCAATAAAATTAGCTATATCATCGCCCTCTGGGGTTTTTGAAAAGTATTATCTAGAAAGTTTAATTAAGAATAAAAATATAGAATTGGTTGGAATACCAAAAGGTAGAAATCCAGAGAGAGCAGTGAGAATTTCGGAACAATATGGAATTCCACTTTATGCTTCACTTGAAGAGATATTAGAAAAATCTGAATTAAACTTGCTTTTTGTTTGTTCCAATTATTTAGAGAATCACGATAAACAAGCTACCGCAGCTTTAAAACAAGGAATTTCTGTTGTTGTGGAAAAAGAAACTATAAATGGCGAAGAAAAAACCAAAGAACTTATAAATTTAGCCAATAAAAATAATTTACTTTTAGCTAGCACTACTGGATATGCTCTAAATCGTGAACCCATAAGAGCTTTGAATAAATTACTTGAAAAAGATAAAGCTACTCATATTAAGCTCTTTGTTGAATATCCTGATGAAAGTATAAATAATTTAACCGCTAAACCTTTGATACCAGATTGTGCCGATTCTTACAAGGGATTTCAAACAGAAGATGGAACGGTTTTTGGTATTATGCCTTATATGAATGAGCTATCTCGCCTGATGTTTTCTGCCGACCCAATCAGAAATAAAATAAATTCACTTGAATATGACCAAACAAACACATATATTACTGGAGCTGATTTAGAAATAGAATTTTCAGGAAATAAAAGAGCCGAAGTTGTAACAAAATCAAAACATAATGGAAAGCGGCATTCTGAAATTGCAGTATACACACAAAGTGGAAAAATTTATAGAATGATTGCACCTTTTAATTCGACTGTCAGAGAAGAATATCAAGGTAAAAAACCAAGCAATTCTATTGTTTCAGAGATTGAAGTTTATAGCTCTCGAAAAGACTTTGAACAAAACAAAAGAGAAAGTACTTTTCGTTTTCCAGATGAAGTTTTTCCTCATGCCAGGCTGTGGGACGATATATATTCTATTTTTACTAAAGGTAAGTTTGATATTACTGATACCTCATTATTGTATGCACCCACAACTGAAAACTTTTTAAAAGAAGTACAAGCAATGCAACTTTTTAGAAAAATGGTAAAAAGCCAAATTTAAAGAAATTCTAAAACAGACATTAAATTACAAAAATTTAGCCAAATAAATGCTCCAAATCGCTAAAGTCTTGGCATCAATAATTTCTGATTTAATAATTTTATCTTTAAATTCCGAAGGCTTTAAAATAATAGTTCTGACAAATTCGTCTTCGTCTGGTTGTGCTTCGCCTTTTATTAAATCGGTTGCCAAAAAGACAAATAATCTTTCAGTACAAAAGCCAGGAGCCATAAATATATGATTAAAGTTTTCGATTTTGCCAGCGGTAAAGCCAGTTTCTTCCTTTAATTCACGCAAGGCGGCTTTTTCAGGATTTTCATTTTTATTTAATCTTCCCGCAGGAAATTCCAATAAAGTTTGCCCAGTTGCATATCTAAATTGTTCTACTAAAACTAAATTGCCTTCTTTGGTAATGGGCAAAACAACAACTCCGCCAGAGTGTAAAATTATTTCACGATTAGCAGATTTTCCATTTGGCAAACTAACTTCATCAATCACCAGATCAACAACTTTGCCTTCATAAATAATTTTGCGACTGATTTGTTTTTCAGTAAAGTCTAAATTCATTAATAATATTTTTCTAAATTAATTTAATTATTCAATTTTACAAAGTTTTCATCAAATTAAAAAAATTAAAGCCTCTCTGAGAGAAATAAAATAAAATTTACCAAAGAGACTCTTAATTTTAGAAATTATTTAATTACCACATTCCTCTTACGGGCTTACGATAATCAATATTAGAATCCTGATAATAACCTTGTGGAGGCATCTGAGGCATTTGTTGATAACTCTGAGCTTGAGGTTGTGGCTGTTGATAATAAGGCATTTGCTGTTGCTGAGGCTGACCGTATTGACTATACTGGCTAGGTAAAACCACTAAATAAATTTCAGTTTTTCCAGCGGCTTGAGTATTTTGAACATTGTAAGCTGCACGAGCATAGCCAATATCACTGCCACAACCAATACGAGGTGGCATATTTCTTGCAGCATAAGATGGAGCATAAGCCGCCTGTTCTCCATAACAACCACCTCCTTCTTGAGCGGGTGGCATATAAGCTTCCTGACCACAAGCATTATTAGAACAAGGACTTCCTCCTCCAATTTGTCCAAGTCCACCACCAAGTGCACCAAGTCCACCATTTCCTGCTTTTGCTGAAGCGTATAATATATCGTTGAAAGTTCTATCAGCATAAAATCCCAATCTTAAGCCTACTTCACGAGATCTAAAAGCACCAGTCATTATTGATTCATTATAAAGACCTGTATTTAGACCGAAACGCCAAGCAAAAGCACCCTGACTTACTCCTGATAGTAAGATCAAGCTGAAGCAATATAAAAGTTTTTTCTTTAAGCCTAACACTTTGAATTCCTCTTCCTGTATTTAAATTACAAATTCTTCATTCCACTCCATAGCTTTCATAGGGGTTTAGAAGAGGGAGAATACCTTAGCCATTTGGACTACAACCAGCAAAAACAAGCTCTGAGAAAGCTTTTTAGCGTTTTATAACTATGGGGCATTAAGCTTAGAAATAAAGGGAATTCTCAAGCAAAGTTTTAAATATTTTGTTGAAAATGCTAAATTAAGATTATTAAATTTATTCATTTACCAAACTTTATGTCAGTCAAGAGAATTTTAATATTTAGTTATTTGTCAGCTTTAGCTCTCAATCTTAATTTAGGTGCTTTTTCAAGCGAAGAATATTTTGAAGACAATCAAGATGAATCATATATGAGCGATGGGTTTTTCTTAGATAATGAAGATGAAGAAAATGAATTAAATCCAGAATTTGTTAGCAGAACTTCTCCTTATAAAAAAATACAAACAAATTCAGTACCAGTTCAACAAAGCCAAAATAAGCCAGTAATTCCATCTATTAATAACTCTATTGAAACTATC
The DNA here is from genome assembly GCA_947489925.1 of Candidatus Caenarcanales bacterium. Classification (GTDB taxonomy): domain Bacteria; phylum Cyanobacteriota; class Vampirovibrionia; order Caenarcaniphilales; family Caenarcanaceae; genus JAAFJH01. Next base: position 18,405 of record CANLFK010000006.1, on the reverse strand, counting down.
AATCCTAAAAGTTCAAATATAGGGGAAATTGTTTATGAAGGAAATACTAAATATTATGTCGTAGCTGGCGGCAAAGAAATTGTGGATCGCCGTAAAGTTGGAGGAATTTATCCTAATTTATTTGATGTTGTCCGTAAAGGTCAAGGCTATGATTATATTAATAATGAAGATGAAGACCGTGGCTGCAACCTAGAGAAGATGTTTTTGGCAAGTATTTTCCCTCGTTTTGGCTTTGACACTCGCCGTTTTTTAAATGCCTTAGAAGTTAGCAATTGCGAAAGTTTAGGGTCAGCTGAAGAAAAAAGCCTTTGCCGCAATTATAAGTCTAGTTCAGCTTGCAATGGGGCTACTCCTTTGGTTTTTGAAAGCTTACCTTTAGCAGCTGGTACTAATTATTTAACTTATAAAAAAGAAACTCCTTTTAAGTGTGAAGCTTCAATTAGCGGCATTTTAAGTGAAACTCGTATTCCAAAACAATCTCGGGAATGGACTAAAATTGAAAATGATTTAATTGAAAAACAAAGATCAGCTTATACAAACTCTTTAAAGGGTAAAGCTCCAATTAGCCAAATTAAAGCCAGCAAACCAGGTGCTTCGCAAAGAGACATTGATTTTGCTGTCAATGAATGGATTTTTAATAAAGCTAGAGATGCTCAATTCCAAGTTTCAGATGCTGAAATTTTGCCAGTGGTCGAAGCAAGGTATAGCCCATCTTCTGCTATTAAAAATATTTCATCTTCTAGGGCAGAATTTGCTGATGGTTGTACTGGAGCAAAAGAAAAACGCTATCAAAATAAAGTATATTCCGAAGCTTTAAATATACCAGCTCATCATTCTTTGAGTTTTGCTGATTATGTAAATATTAATAATGGTTGTATTTGCCGTAAGTAAAAATTTACAGTAATTATTAATACTAAGCCCCTCTATTCATTAAACTACTAAAGAGGGGAAATTTTTAAAATCAAATCGCTTAATTTTTGGCTATTAGCTTTTGAATTAGCTAAAACTTCTTCATGAGAGGGGATTTCTGAAGCAGACCATGAATTAGTAATAACTGAAATAGCTGAAAAATTCATTTTATTTTCAATTGCAAATTTTGCTTCTAAATAAGTAGACATTCCAACGGCGGAGCAATTTAGTTCTTTGAAGAGTTGAATTTCAGAGTCTGTTTCATAATTTGGGCCCAAAACAGCGGCATAATTTCCTCTTTTGATAGTTGAATTAGTTTTTATAATTCTTTCATTAAGAGCAGTATTTATTTGCAAATTATTATCTTGTAAATTGTCAAATGGATTCCCAGAAGAAAAAACCTGAAAATTACTAATTTGTTCAATTAACATTAAATCTCCCACTAATAATTGATCAAAAAGACCACCAGCGGCATTTGTAATCAATAAATTAGGAATTTTGAAAGCATAAATTAAATTAACAATAGTCTGAACTTGCTCAATTGAATAGGCTTCATATAAATGAAATCTGCCAGCGAAAGCTAAAATATTTTGATTATTAACTTTTAAATGTTGAATTAAGCCTTTATGCCCGCTAACTCCGATAGCTGGAAAACCTGAAATATCAGCATAATTAATTTGTGCAATTATTTGACAATCGGGGAAATTCAAATTAATTCCAGAACCTAAAATTATGGCTAAGTCTGGCGTATTATTGATTTGGAGCTTATTCGAAATTTCTTTTAATATATTTTGTTTATTCATTCTAAAAGACGAATCCAATTGACGAATTTATTGAAAAGCTTAGCTAGTCCAATTATAGGATAAATACTTATTAATTCCCAGAGCAAAGACTTTTCACTTATATTATGAATTAAAAGCCCAAATTCGTCCCAATTAAAAGGCTTAATAAATATAATGCCATATAAACTAAAAGCCATTAAATGCACGCCAATCGGCAATAAAAAATAATAAAACCATTTAATTTTCTTTAATTTAAACCAAAAAACATTAATAATTAAACTCAAAATATAAATAAATTCTAGGTTTATTGGCTTAAATATAATAAACAAAAACATCATAAAAAAATGTAAGCCAATCCCAGCCAAAATACTGGCAAAATATTAATAAAAAAATATGAAATTAAAGCCATAACAAAAATACAAAAATCACCTTTGCTAAAGCCCCAATCTCCAACATAAAGGCAAAAACATAATAAATGAAAAAAACTAAAAGCTATCAAAAAATTTAGCCCTCTCCATTGAGAGCGAGTAATTATATTATTATTAGCTTTCTCTAAAGCCGAATTATTTTCCAAAATGAATAAAAAATTTTTAATTGGAGATAAGGGGGCTCGAACCCCTGACCTTCTGCTTGCAAAGCAGACGCGCTACCAACTGTGCCATATCCCCATCAAGAAGAATAATATTACAAGTTTTTTAATTATTTAACAATACTTTTATTAAAAACTTTTAGCACAAATTAAAAATCCAGCCCTAAAACTTTATTTTATTAGGACTGGATTTGACTAAAATAATAATTTAAAGCAAAAAACTAACTAGTCTTTTCTTCATTATTTTCTGCATTAGCTTCTTCGGCCGCTTTTTTCTCAGCTTTTTCGATAGCAGCTTTTTCTCTTTCAATCATATCATCAGGCAAAGGAGCAATTAAATTACCATCTTTGTCGATATATTTTGTGCTTAAAGTTACTCTTCTTTCATCGGTTTTTACTTTGCGGATCAAAGCTTTAATTCTTTGACCAGTTTGGAAAGCTTCTAAAACCTCTAAAGAATTCTCTTCATTTAAGTTTGGAATTTCATCAAGTGGTAATAAAGCTTCAAAGCCACATTCATCAAGTATTTCATCGTTAAATAGCATTTTGACAAAAACACCAAAATTAGCTACTTTATTGACAACACCATCAATGACATTTCCTTCTTTAACTCGTCCCTGAATCAATTCCCAAGGATCTTTTTCTAATCTCTTTAAGCTTAAACTAATACGACATTGTTCTGGCACAACATTTAAGACTTGAGCAATAATCTGATCACCAATTTTCAAAGCTTCGCTTGGATGAGAAACTCTTTTCCATGAGATTTCAGATAAAGGCAATAATCCATCAATTTCAGTATCTTCTATTTTTACAAAAGCACCAAAGTCAGTAATACGAACTACTTCACCTTTTACAGTAACAGCTACCGAGTCAGTATCACCATTTTCAAGGGCTTCTTCATGTTGCTTCAGAGCAGAAACTAATTGTTGTAATAATTTTTCTCTTTCTTCAGAATAAAGCTTAGAAATAGCTATTTTTTGGCTAAGAATTAATTTACTTTGCTGTTTATCAATTTCCAAAATTGTACAAGGAATATTTTCACCAACCAATTGAGGATTATTGCTACCGCCTTTAACTCTTAAGTGAGAAGCTGGAATAAATCCACGCAAGCCATCAATCTCAACGACCACACCACCTTTAACAACTTCTTGAATTCTAGCTTCAAAAATTTCATCGGTATTTCTTTTAGATTCAAGACTAGACCAACTACGAGCTTGAGAAACTCTTTTGAATGATAAAACTATGCGACCATCAAATCCGCTACCAGCTTCATCTCTCAAAATATAAAATTCAAACTCTTCCCCAGAAGGTAAAACCTCAGATGGATCAGAAATTGCATAATCAGATACTTCTTTTGATGGTACAAATGCTTCAGATTTTGCTCCGACATCTATTAAAACACCATCTTTTTGGTAAGCAACTACGACACCACTAACAATTTGACCTCTTTCAAAATAATAATCATATTCACCAGATTGTAATAAATCTGAAAAAGGTGTTTGTGGTTTCTCTTCAATAATGCTTGTTTTGGCTTTTTGCTTACTCACGAAAATAAAATAAAGGTTAGGGTATTAAGATACAAATTATATAACTCTCAAACTTATTTGTAAAACTTTTCTTGACTAGATACTTAATTAATTTTAATAAAATATGACCAGCTATTTAAAGGTCTTTTTACCAAAGTTACTCGATCTAATAACCTTTCATAGTCATAATTGCTTATTGTTTTATTGTTTTTTAGAGTAATGATTTCAGACCAATTATCTTCCAATGCATCATTAATCAAAGGTCCAGCATTGCCCTCTAGTGAATATATCCAACAGTTTTCTGGATTTAACTGACAAGCTTTATCTTTTCCTAAATAAAAACCAATATGATTTGCTCTCCCACTAATCAAATTAGTCATAATTAATAAATCTCCCGCTTTTAATTCATTTAAATTATTAGTATTAATCTCATAATCAAGCTTATACTTTTTTGCCCAAGCTAAAACAAAATCAACCTGCACTGGATGGCAATTTTCTTTAGCTTTGAAATCATTACAAACTTTTAAATAATCTTTAATTTGAATAAAAGAAAAACCATAACCAGCCTGATTTATAATAGAAGTAATAAAAGCTGAACACCAAGCCCAATTATTCATTTTATCAGAACCTAATTCTTTGTTTGGGTCAAGTAAGCCAGCGGCTTCAAAATATTGCTGAATATAATTTTCTGGGTCTTCATTTGGAGAAATTGATTCTTGTACTCCTAAATTCAATTGACTGAGAGCCAAGTTTATGATTTTTGCCCTTTTATAATCGCTGATTTGGTCAATTGATTCATTTATTTCATTAATATTTTGGCTGTTTAAATAAGTATAAAAAGAACTAATATATTCATTACTCTCTTCACTCAAACATAAGCTTGAATTAGTTAAACAATTATAAGTTTCAGTCAAATATTCGTTTAAATAATCAATTGTAATTTCTTTAATAGGTTTTTTGTCCCGCAAAATTAAAAGTTGCCCTGCTCTGACTCTTTCATTATTTAAAGATGCAGTTTTTTGCAAAGCTTTTTTTCTTTCTGATTTTGTAAGCATTAGTTTTTTAATAATTAAAGAATTTTTTTGTTTTAATTCATTAACCGACAAATTATCAAAAATAGTTTTAGCTTGACTCAAAGAGCTGTTTAGAAAAATAATAAACAAGAACAATAAATAAATATAAGTTTTTGGCTGCATTTTATATTGGATTTTTAAAACTGACTTCTAGCTTATTTAAACACTCAAACAAGTAATTGACAAAGTATAGCAATCCCAGACTAAAATAGACCTTGAATATTTTATGACTTAATAAACCCCCCAGCCCCCTTGACAGAGGGAGTTTTGGAATTTTTATTGAAAAACTGTCAGATTTAAAGCTAGACTTAAACCATCAGATAAGCTTTTAACTGATTAAAAAATATAATCTTGGGAATATTAAAACATTTAGTTCCCCCTTTCAAGGGGACGAAGGGGGTTTAGCAAATGAAATTCTTTAGAAACTAATTAAACAGTAGTTCACTTTATTTCGGGATTGCTATATTTGCTAAAAATTTTATTTTATTGTTTATAAACTTAATTAACTAAATTTAATTTTCTGTATAAAAATTTAGCCTATTAAACTTGTATAGCTAAGCAAAGGTAATAGGGTTTTATTATGAGTTTTGGCACTAAAGTAACTACAGCTTTCAATCGTCTTTTCTATGGTCAAGATAATGAAACTAATAATATTGTTAAAACTTTAGACTTAAATAAATTAAATCAATCATTAATTCGCCAATCTGATGAAGCTTTAAACTCAATTGTTTTATTTAATTTGCCAGCATTTAAAGACAAACTTAAAAAAGCTATTCAAGCTGAATCATCTTTTCCCAACGATTTAAAACAATTAATTTTGGCTCAAATTACTGAAACTAATGAAAGCAAAAAGAAAGAATTAGAAAAAAAAATTGAGGAAGTTTTAAGCTCAAAGCCAGAATTACAAGACAAATTCAAAACTATAAAAAGTAATTTGAGTTTGACTGAAGCTGAAAAAAATCAAGTTAAGCAAAAAAAAGATGAATTTGATGCTCAAACATATGACCGCTTTGAAGCCGCCGCTGATGAAATAGTTAATTTAAAAACAAAAGCTAATATTTCAGAGAATGGAATTATTGATACTCAAGATGAAATCAAAAGTTTTGTAAAAGTATTAACCGAACAAGAAAATAATTTACCAGTTGATGAAAATAGTAATTTATTATTAGCTAATTTAAAAGATACTAATGGAAATAGTATTTCTGAAAGCGACATTTCAAAGAATCAACCTGAGACAGATAAATATAAAACTTATTCTTTATTTAGAACTTTTTTGCTTAGTGATAATAAAACTACTAATAAACATGAAAATATTACACAGCAAAATCAAAATGCTAATGATTATATTATAGACCCATTAATTGAGCTTGAGCCAGAAGTTATAAATCAATCAAATACTAATAATATTAATATAAACCTAAATACAAATTCAAATTCAAATTTACCTTTAGACAATTCTACTCCCTCAGCTGAAGGTATTAGAGATATTTTTAATATAATTAATGATGCTAGAACTAATCGTAAAAGATTACAAATGGTTGAATATGCTAATTTATTTTTAAGCGGTACTTTAAAAAGTGGTAATGGTGATTTATTAGGCAAAGCTTCTTTTCCGCAAGAGGTACAATATTTAGCCTCTCAGGTTACGCAAAATTTAGATATTTTTTTAGTTTTTGACTGGAGTAGTCCAGTATTTAGTGGCTATTTTTTACCCGGTATTTCGCCAGCTTCCCAAGTTAAAACACTAAAACAATTTTTAATGAGCGAAGTAGCTGCAGTTACACAAAAGAGAGCTTCTGATTTATCATCAAAAAATAGTAATAATCAAAAAAATACGCTTGAATATCAAGAATCAATGAACTTTTTAACTAAGTCTTTAGATAATAATTCTTATATTAGTATTTTAAATCCACCAAATGAAAATGAAAATATTAATGCTGAAAACAAAAAGTCTATTATTACTAATATTGATGAAGCTTTAAAATCAGATAAATTAAGTACTAGTAAAAAAGCGGTATTAGAAAATTTAAAAAAACAATTAGAAAATAATATTACTTGGAAGGGAATTCGAGATATTTTAATCGTTAGCAAAGGTCAAACTGGCGGATTAATAACCGAAGAAGAAAGTCAAAATAGTGACGCAATTAATTATAGTACTTTCATTCAAATTGTTACTCAAAATCTTGACGCAATTGAAAAGCAAGTAGAAGCCAGACAAAATATTGCTAAATCCAATTTGGAAAATTTAAATAAAAGCTTTAATGAATTAGCTGGTGCTGGTAATGGTGGAAGAAATTAAACAATTTTTAGAAAAAGTTTTTGCTCATAGTTATTTCTTTTTGATTAGGATTAATTTGAATATTGTCAAAAAATAAAATCAAATCACTTATTCCTTCAAAGTCTTCATCTGCTTTATTACTCCAAGACCAAGGAATATTATTTTCAAATAAACAAACAGAAATATCTAATCGATCTGAATGAGTCCACCAATTAGCTTTAAAGCCTTTTCTGGAAAATAAATTCAATTGTTTATATAAATCATCAGATTCTTCATTAAAAGAGCTAATTAAACGACTTCTTTGAATTTTAGTATAAGCTTTAAAAAATAATTCTTGCAAAGCAATTTCTAATTCATTAATAATATCAGTACTTAAATTTTCGGGTAAAGATTTTAATACTTCATCAATTTTAGGTAAAACATCTGAAAAACTATCGGCTAAACAATGAATTTCTTGATTTTTTTCTAATTGAAAATACAAAGCTAAGCTGTCTTTTGAAGAGTCTGAAAGTAGTTTTTGTAAATTTGCTTTTTTTGCTTGAATTTCAGGATTATTTTCATTACATAAATTTTGAAATTTTTCGATAAATTCTTCAGTTTCGCATAGATTATCAGTATAAAATAAAAAATCACTTTCTGGCTCTAAATCAGCGAGACATTCATGATAAATTATGCCATCTTTTAAACCTAATTCAGTTTGTACTTCTTTTTTTAATAAATTAATATTACTTGTACTTTGATTATAAATGAGAGGTGATAATTTTCCAGCACTAATATAATTAATTTTTAAGTTGGCTAAATCAATAATTCCATACCAAGCTTTAACTTTAGCCAAAGAATTTTTATTTAATTGATATAAAGAATCTGATAATTTACTAAGCAAAGAATTAGTTGAGCAAAGTATATTTTTTTGTTCTGTACTAATTAAAGTATTAATTTCAGCTAATAAATAGCCTTTTAAAAAAGCTTGAATTGACTCAACTGAATTGATTTCAGCAAAAAAAATAGCCACTTGACTAGCGGATAAATTTATAATTTTAAAAAAACTATTATTAATTCCATTTTGATTATTAGAAAAAGCATAATATTGATCTTTTAAATTTACTGCTGAAAGACAGCTTAATAAAATATTTTCCTGAAATTCTAATTCGTAAAAATTATTTAAAGACTCTTCTTCTTTTTTTATTAGCGAATTTTCTTTCTCTAAAACTGCTTTAATCTGTTCGGACGCCAAATTTATATTAAAAGAAGTATTCCAAATATTTTCAAATAAGTTTTGATTTTCAGTTTCTTTTAACGATAAATCTTGATCTTTTTTATCTTCAATCGAAATAATTGGCAAACCATAAATAGATTTTAAATCTTCACAAAGTTTAATCAACTTAGAATGATAAATTGCTTTATAACTATTAAAATTAACAATTAATAAACTAGGCTTCAAAGCCAAAATCTGCTCAATCGAGGGTAAATATTTTAAATTCAGCAATTCATAATTCAAGTCTTTCTTGCTTAAAGGGTTTGAACCTAAAACTAAAATGGTAGAGTTCTGGATTTTATTTTTCATTACAAAAGAAAGCCTAATTTAAATAAAACTTTCCCAGTTTTGCTTCATTTAAATCACTGATTTATCTAAAATAAAACTTAGTAAATCCCTTATTTTTTCAATATTTTTCAATTCAAAACACGACATTTACCATAAATCTAATGAATAAAGAAGGTAATAAAATGACTTTTTTGAATAAACTAACAAAAGCTCTCCGAGAGAATACATCATAATTATTTTTTTCAACTGAATTCAAAATATTTTCATAAATCCCCAAAGCAATTGCAATAGATAAAGCTCCAATAGGATTTAAGTATTTTAGCCCTTGCCAAGCTTCATTGTATAAAAGCCTTGCTCTTTGAATTTGTAAATTAATTAATTCTTTAAATTTATCGCTCTCTACCCAAGAAGCCGAATTTTCATAATTACAATTAAAAACTGCAAAATCATCTTTAGGCAAATAAATACGACCTCTTTCTAAATCTTCTTTAATATCACGGATTATATTAGTTAATTGCAAAGCAATACCAGCTTTTAGGGCATAAGTTTCCATTTCAGTTTTATAATTTGGCTTAAAACCAATAATATAAGCACTCATTAAACCAACTGTTGAGGCTACCTGATAACAATATCCAGCCAAATCAGCAAAATTATTATATTTTTTAGCGGTTAAATCACTTTTGCAACCTTCAATTAAATCAAGCGGATATTTAATCGGAATTTTATATTCATCAATAATTTGCTTAAACTCCGCCAGAATTTGATTTTGTGGATAATTTTGTTTAAAGTCTTCTTCCCAAGCTAAAAGTTGCTCTAAACTGGCATTTGGACTATCCGCTAAATTATCAGTCAATCGACAGAAAGCATATAAAGACCAAATCGCTTTTTTAGTTTTAGTCGGCAAAAATTGGCTAGCAAAATAAAAACTTTGCGAATTGGCTTTAATTATTTTTTCGGTTTCTAACAAGTTTAAAGCTTAATTTGTGCTGGAAAAAAATCTTTAAGGCTATAATCTTCGCCAAAAAAGATCAAAGAAGACTTAAAGCCTAAAATATTATTTTGCAAACTATTTATGAATTTTAGCTTGCTTTTTTGATCAAGCGGAAGCAAAATATCTTCGTGCAATAAAATTAAACGAGGCTTGGTAATTAAAGCTCGACTAATCAAGATTTTGGCAATTTGACTATTAGGTATATTTTTTCCTTTGCTTTCAATGAGAGTATTTAAACCTGCCGCCAAATTACTAATTTCTGAATCTAAATCACTGGCTTCCAAAGCTAATTTTAAAGGTAATTTTTCAGCTCGCCCCAACAAAATATTTTCCTGCAAGCTAGCTTCAAAAATGTATTCTGGATTTTTTTGTATAAAAGCAATTTCTTCACCCAATGAGCTAGAGGTTAAATCTTTTATTTCTAAATCATCAAAATAAATTAAACCTTTATCAGCTTTGCTTAAACCAGCCAACAAATTAAATAAACTATTTTTCGTCAAGCTTAATCTAGAATCAATATTAATCCATTCAGCCGAAGCCAAATTAAAACTAAAATTTTTGATAATTTCAGTGCGATCTTTTTCAGTAATTCCATAATTAAAATATAGATTTTTGCATTCTATTTTCAAGCCCAAATTATTATTAGAACTTAAACTTTTATTTCCAGCTTGAAAAGAAGACTTTGACAAATCATGCAAAAGGTTTAATTTGCTCAGAGCCGTTAAAAAATCAAATATTATATCCGTTTGATTAATAAATTTATCTAGCCCAGCCAAACTGGAAGTTACTAATAATTCTGCTGCAATTAATTGCCCTAAACTTAATTGTCCTTCAATAACTAAAACCCCACCTAAAGCCAATAAGCTACTATTTGCCAAAATTTGAACCAAAAAGCCTAAAATCTGTTGCCTCATTAAAATGCCAAAATGCTTTCCACGAGAGTTTATATAATTTAAATTTATATTGTCAGTTTTTTTAATTAAATAGTCATTATTAACATTAAATTTGATTATATCTTGTCCAGCCGCCAATTCTTGCAACCAATGAATTAAATTGTATTTATAGCTTGATTCTTTCAAAGAAGTTTTCAATCCGCCCAAACCACCCAAATAAAGAGTTAAAACACTTGCCACAAAAATAAATAAAGCCAATAAAGAAAAATAAAAATGATAAAAGCACAAAACAATTAAACCAATTAAAGCCTGTAAAACTGCGGCAAAACCGCCCACCAAAAGCTTAGAATAACTTTTTTGCAATGATAAAACTTCAAAAAATAAATTCACTTCTTTATTTGTCAAAGCATCTTTATCAGACAATTTAATTCTATTTACTAAATCAAATGAATTAGTGACAAAAACCCTTTGCTGAATAATCTCGACAATATATCGTTGAATTACTTGTAAAACCCCAATTAAAATTAAAATACCTGTTACCAGAGCGGTTAAAACATAAAGAGGCTGTAAAACAACTCCAAAAGCAATAATATTAACCAGCTCCTGAACAGCTAAAGGAATAATTAAATATAAAAGCCCAATTATAAAAGCATAAACAATAATTACTAAAATATCGCTTTTTTCAGCTTTAATCGTCTTAAAAAGTAATTCATTTATATTGTTTGTTGGTAAGCTCATAAATTGACTATTAATTTAAAATCGAAAAATTAACTAATAGTCCAAGTATCATTTCCGACCAAAAGTTTATTCAAGTCGCCCTGACCTTTTTTTACTTGTACAGCTTTAATTTGTGCATGTACATCAGATTCGTATGTTGGTTCTTCTACGGCTCTAATCACTCCTAAAGCGGAAGGTAAATCTAATTCACTGATTAAAAAGTGTAATGAAGGATTTGGGTTTTGTTCATTATGAATTAAAATATTTTTTTCAGTAATGCCATTTACACCCAATTCAACCACTTCTAGGTTTAAAGTTTCTGGATTAAAATGAATTCCTTTTTTGCCTTCTTTACCGAATAATAAAGGTTTTCCGTGAATTAAACGCAATTGATTGTCATCTCTGTTTTCTAGAGCGGTAATTGGTGAATGAATTTTATCATTAAAAATTACACAGTTTTGCAAAATTTCAACAAAAGCAGTTCCCTTGTGTTCTGAAGCTCTTTTAAAGGTTTCTTGCATATGTTTTGGATCATTATCTATTGTGCGGGCTACAAAAGTGGCTCTGGCTCCAAGTGCTACCGAAATAGGATTAAAAGAACGATCGAGCGAACCATATGGAGTGGATTTAGCTTTTGTTCCAGTGGGAGAAGTTGGTGAATATTGACCTTTAGTTAAGCCATAAATTTTATTATTAAATAGCAGAATTTTTAAATTTACATTGCGACGAATACAATGAATTAAATGATTTCCACCAATTGATAAGCCGTCTCCATCGCCAGTAACCACCCAAACAGATAATTCTGGATTAGCAAGCTTTAAACCTGTTGCCAAGGCTGGAGCCCGTCCATGTATAGTATGAAAACCATAAGTACTCATATAATGAGGAAAACGAGAACTGCAACCAATTCCAGAAATAAAAACTATGTTTTCCTTCGGAACACCAATTTCTGGCATAACGGTTTGAATGGAAGACAAAATTGAATAATCTCCACAACCAGGACACCAACGAACATCTTGACTGCTGGCAAAGTCTTTTTTTGTTAAAGTAGCTTGGCTCATATTATTAAAATATAAAAATTAATTAGGACTTTTCCCTAAATTATAATAGAGTTTTGCAAATCAAATATGAAAAATAAAAAAGAGATGACCGAAAAAGATTAAGTATAAATGAAACCCCTAGCTGTATTAAGAACTTAATGGTGATTTGGTATAAATAATTAAAATTACTAATCTCCTTTTTATGGCAAATCCTCTTTTAGGTTTATTTCCAAATAGACAAATTACTGGTTCTGTTGGTTGCCCTAGCTGTGGAGAATGGGTTTCTGTTCAATCTAATTCTTGCTCTAAGTGTGGACATTGGAATCCAAGTATGTGGGGTTATTTTAGGTATATAAAGTCTTTGGATGCCAGTCTTTTCACGCAAATTATTATTTATACTTGTTCTTTCTTATTTATTATTACGCTATTAATTGATCCTTATAATTTCTCAATAAGTAATGGCTTTTCTGATTTTTTTGAACCTAGCACTAAAAGTCTGCTTATAATGGGAGGTTCTGGTTCTTATCCTTTAATCTCAATGATGTCTTGGTGGACAGTAATTTCGGCTCAGTATTTGCACTGCGGTATATTTCATTTAATATTTAATATGATTGGTGTAAATAATTTAGCTTTTCCTGTATTTAAGCTTTATGGTTTTAGTAAATTAGTTATTATTTATACATTTGCTGGGATTTGTGGATTTTTATTAACTTCAATTGTATCGATCATTTCTACTCATATTTCTTTGCCTTCAGCTTTCAATGGAGCAACTATAGGAGCGGGAGCTTCTGCTTCAATTTTTGGTTTACTTGGAGCTTTAGTTTCGTATGGACAGCAGTCGGGAGACAATAGTACAAAACAAATAGCTTTACAATATTCATTGATTGGCTTTATTTATGGTTTAATAAGCCCAAACATTGATAATTGTGGACATTTAGGTGGCTTCTTAGGCGGATATTTAATTACTCATTTTAAGTATTTAAACTATAAATTTCAAGATAATATTAAATTGTTTTTCTGGGCAATATTTTGCTTATTTATGGCTTTCTTAAGTATTATTGCGTCAATTATAAAAGGTTTTTTCTTTATAAATTGGTAAGTATTTCTGACAAAAAATAAAAAGTCTAAAGGTATCTGCGAAATCAGTTTTATCTGCGTTCATCTGTCATTCAGGCGAATAAATAGTATAATATTAAGTAAAAGGAATAAAAAATGCCCGATAAATACATTGACTTATTAACTGATTTTGGCTTTAAAAAAATATTTGGTGAAGAGGCTAATAAAGAGCTATTAATCGATTTTTTGAATAGTTTATTGGAAGAAGAAAAAGGCAAAATTACCCAAATTACTTATTTAAAAACCGAAAAACTTGGAATGTCTCAGTTGGACAGGAAAGCCATTTATGATATTTATTGCGAAAGTGAAACTGGTGAAAAATTTATAGTCGAGCTTCAAAAAGCAGAACAAGCATTTTTTAAAGAAAGAAGTATTTATTATGCAACTTTTCCGATTCAAGAACAAGCCGTAAAAGGTGATTGGAACTTTAAGTTCAATGCAATTTATACAATCGCAATTATGGACTTTACTATAGAAAAAGAGAGTACAAATTATATTCATCGGGTAAAGCTTATGAATACTGAAACCAAAGAAATTTTTAGTGATAAATTAAATTTTATATATCTTGAAATACCGAAGTTTAATAAGCAAGAAGCTGAATTAGAGAGTCATTTTGATAAATGGATTTATTTAATAAAAAACTTAGCAAAGATAGAAAATGTCTCTGAAAAATTACAGGAAAAAATATTTAAAGAAGTATTTGAGTTGGGCGAGATTGCTAAGTATGACAGACCGAATCGCCAAGTTTATGAAGATAGCTTAAAAGCCAAAAGAGATTGGAAAAATAGCTTAGATACTTCTTTTGAAAAAGGAATTGAACAGGGAATTGAAAAAACACAATTGGAAATAGCTAGAAATGCTAAAGAAATGGGTTTGAATCTGGATAGTATTATTAAATTAACAGGCTTATCAAAAGAAGAAATTGAAAAATTGTAATTGCCTAAAGCAGTCTTGAACTATGATTAAAATGATTTTTGGATTACAGGATTAAGCACTTTTGAGTAAAACCATAAAATGAAAATCATAGTTCCTCCTTTAATCAGTCTAATCACGGTTCAAGACAGTCTGCGTTTATCTGTGATTCAGAAGTAGTTGTTGTATAGATTACTTACCTTGTGAGCATGAACAGTTTGGACAGCTAGCACCACATTTACATGGGCTTTTATCTCCAGTACAAGGACAAGCAATTGAAGCTAATGAAGCTAAGCTAGATAAACCTAATATCAAGCCAAGTGTAATAATTTTTTTCATGATTTTTTTTGATTAAGTGATAACTTTAATACTGTATAGTTTATAGCTAACTCTAAGGTCAAGTAAAAATGGAAAAATTAATTACAATTGGGGAAGTTTCTAATTTGACAAATATTTCGAGATTCACTTTGCGTTTTTACGAGAAAGAAGGCTTAATCAGCTCGGAAGACCGTACAATTTCTAATTATCGTTTATTTAATAAATTAAAGACTTTAAAAACTTTAGAATTTATCCGCAAAGCTCAGCTGGTAAATTTTTCCTTGTCAGAAATTAAAGATTTATTAGGAGTTCAAACTCCAGTTCACCCTTGCCAAAAAGTCAGAAATATTTTAGATAATAAAATCACCGAAATAAATGCCAAAATCCAAGAATTTGAGAGCATGAAAGAGTTTTTAATTTTTATAAAAGGAAAATGGGCTAATATGCCAAATTGCTCGAGTGTAGATGATAGTCAGGATTATTCTATTTGTAAATTAATTGAGAATATAAATTAAAATATAGCGATGCCACTAAATAAATTCTTAAACTTTTTTCATAAATCATTCATTTTAAACAAATAAAACTTTTGACTTATCAAGAATAAATAAACAAATAAAAAAGCTGGGGTGTTTATATGAGTATAAATGAATTTTTTAGTAAAGACACACTAGTAACAATAGGTCGCAATGCTTTAATTGGTGGTGGAGTTGGGGCTGGTGTTGGGGCGGCTGGTGGTCCAGTTGCAGTCGGACCTGGAGCTTTAGTTGGAGCTGGAGTCGGAGTTGCAACAGGCATTGTGGATCGCTTTATGGAGTCTACAGATCAAGTTAAAATGTTGCCTTGGTATGATCGAGTTGAAGCTGACGCAAACAAATTAGCTGGTACTGAACTTGCACTAAGCGGAACTCAAGCCGAAAGAGATGAAGCTCAAAAGAAGTTAGCTAAGGCAAACGCAACAATAGACAAGCTAATAAAAGAGAATGAAAAATCAACAGACTTACTTAAAACATTACCAGCAGAAACGGCAGTAAAAACAACATTAATAATAGCTGGTTATATAAATGGTCAAATTACTGATGATAACCAAGATTACAAAACAATAAAGTCATCAGAGGAATATACAACCTTCATAAATAGCAATGAATATAAAAACAATAAAACTAAGTATAAAGTTGTCATGAATGCTGATGGAAAAACAGGAAAAGTCTTAATATTAGGTTTAGAGGGCAGATTAAAAGCCATTGGCATAGATCCTGAACAAATCAAATTGCTGGCTCTTGAAATTAAAGAAATTGCAGAAGAAATAAGAGAAGAAATACAAGCTGCCGAAAAAAAAGCTAAAACCGAAAAACCACCCACCGAGCAAGCTGAGGAAATTGTAAAACCACCAGAAGAAAAACTACCCACGGAGTCAGCACAACCATCCACAGAGGAAGCTAAGCGAAAACAACAAGCTGAATCCGCTAAAAATCCTGAACCATAAGGCTAAAAGACAACAATTAGAGCTTGCTCACTTATCAAAAAAATGACTAAGAAAAAATTATGAGCATTATAGAAAAAGCCACTCGCAATTACAAAGTTGAACTTTTAACGCCAATTATTAATAATTCTTTTTATTCCGAGGAAGCTAAAACTGGACTAATTAATAATATAAAAGCTAAAGCTGGTGTTGATGGTTATATTGCGGGTATAGAGTTAGAAAGTGTTAAAGGTGATTATGGCGTTTGGGACGGCAAAAATAAGCCACTTGGTGATTGGATTGATACAGTTAGGTCTTTGGATACACCAACTGATGTTTATGAGATTGGATATTTTACTAAAATTAATCAACCAAATAAATTTGAATTTCAAAGATATAATTCACAATCTGGGAAAATGCAAATAATAAATGCTGATGAGGCTAAGGCTGGTGATTTTGCGGTTTTAAAGTATGAACAAGCTCAAATTCCAGAGTTGAATAATACAGCACCAGAAAAACCATTAACCCTAAAACCTGCAAATAAAATAAGACCAGAGCCAAATTTACCAAATGGATATATTTATGATGGAAAAACTAATTTGATTGAAGTATCCAAAGTAGAACAAGATCAAAAAAGCCAAGTTTTAATTATGGATTTAAATCAAATGGAAATTGCTCCGATAGTTTCACAAGATGAAAACGGTAAATTACAGGGTTTAAGCCGTAGCCACCAAACAGAAATTGAAAAAGATATACAAATAGACGGAAAAACAGCTGATTTCAAAGCGGCTCTGACTGGGTCTTTTGTTAGTGAATATAAAGATGAAAATGGCAAAAGAGACTTTGAAGTTATGGGAGATATTTATTATCGTGGTACAAAAGTTGCGTCTCCAAAATCACAAAATGGCAAAAGTGTGGCTAATCACAGATATATGCTAGCTATTACAAATGAGAATAAGCCAGAAATTATACTAGGTGGCTATCCAGATGAAAAGAGAGAGCCCAAAAAATATAATGACTTCAAGCAAAAGTACAAATTAATATTAGGCGGTTTAGGTCTTTTAAAAGCTCCAGCTAGCGATAATTTCCCTATTGATAATTTTGATAAAGCTCCCGATTTAATAAATGAAAGAATTCCGGCCATAAATTACGATAAAAGATATTTACCTTTAGTTCGTGATAAACAATCCGCTATTGATGCCGACAATTTTCGAGGAGCTGGGCAACCAGGTATTACCACCCGTAATGCAATTATAATTACTGATAGTGGCAAATTGGCTTTTGTTCAGGTAGAAGATGGAATATTAATTGAAAATGTCGAAGAAAAAATAAATGAACTTTTGGCAAAACAAGGTTTTAGAGCTAAATATATTTTATTACCTGATTCTGGTGTTCGCTCTCGCTTCCCGATAGATTCTAGCTTAGGAGATCCAGCTTCAACTAGATATATTCCTTTGGAAATTAAATCTTTTTTGGCTACTCAAAGGAGTAAATTCAGTAGTGGAGAACCAGGTGATCCATTAAATATGTTAGGAGCTTATAAAAGATGATTTTGTTTATAATGAGCTTATGAAAAGTATTTTAATATTTGTTCTCAGAGGCAAATTTGAATATTGTGGAAAAAATAAAAAGTAATAAAAATTTTGTTTTTGGTCGAGCTGAAATTATAATTTTATTAACTTTGTGTATTGGTTTATTTTTGATAGGGCAAGCTTTATTCAATGGTAGTTTCAGTCATATTTTAATCCAAAAAACTTTTACAATTAGTCATTTATCAAAAGCCCAAAAAAATAATATAAAATTGGCTTTGCATAAATTAAATGGCACAATTATTAAACCAAAACAAGTTTTTTCTTTTAATGAAATTATCGGTTCAAGAGAGGCTAAAAATGGTTATCAGCTTTCAAATGTTTATTTAAATGGAAAAACTGAAAAAGACTTTGGCGGAGGAATTTGTTTATTATCATCGGTTTTATATCAGTCAGTTTTATTAATTAATTTAAAAGTTATTGAAAGATGGTCTCATCAAAAAATTATTCATTCTGTGCCAATTGGTTTAGACGCTACTGTCTGGTTTGGGCAAGCTGATTTGCGTTTTGAAAATAATTTAAATTTTCCGCTTAAAATTACTGGATTAATAGAAAATGACAAGCTTAAGATTTTAATTTCTGGTCAAAAAAAAGTATTAGTATTCAAAATATTAACTAAAACTCAAAGACTGGAAAAACATAAATTGAAAGTACAAATTTTTTTGATAAA